>CAZYOI010000015.1:0-13886 GCA_964648705.1 uncultured Candidatus Saccharibacteria bacterium
TCAATTTTTAAGATAAAGTTTAAATGTTAGGCCCCATCGTCTAACGGTTTAGGACTCCAGCTTTTCAAGCTGGGTATACGAGTTCGAATCTCGTTGGGGCCGCTATATATGAGATTTGTCAAACATTCCGTCTCGCCGGGCGGTTTTTGTTTCCCCGAATTTATCAACAATTTCCAGGTTTTCTTTTTTGGCAAAATCTCTCAATTTCTGTAATTGAGCTTCAGTGGATAAAATTTGTTTTTTTTCATCTTCCGATGATTTGCGACAATAGATAAAAAATTTAGCCATAAATCTTATATTTTATTCTCATTATGTTATTCTAAATTTGCGGTGGGGGTGGCGCAGTGCTGGACTCGGCTCGTCATCCAGAGTTTACGGGGTGCAATTCCCCGCGCCTCCACCGCCTCAAAATGTTTTCCACAATTCCCTCTTGACATCCAAGACCTATAGAGTATAATACAATTAGATGACGAGCCGAGACGCACTGCGTTTAAACTCGCTGAAGCCTCGCAGCAATGCGGGGTTTTGGTTTTACCTTTATGTTTTTTTGCTTTTCGGATGGACATCTTATTTTTTTCGCTCGAGAGCAAATTTATTCAGCCGCTGAGCCGCGAAGCGGCGAGGCGGAATGTTTAACAAATCTCATATGGCGGGATATCCTGCAAGTTTGACAAAAGTTTCCTCTTGTGATAGGGTTTTATTACAATGAATAGGAGACTTCTGTTTTTATTCATACTGGGATTATTTATAATAGCAGGAACAGTTTCAGCTTCCTGTCCTTCTTGGTGTTATGTGCCTCAAGCCGGTTCTCCCCAGGGAACTTTGTCTGTTTCCAAGACAAACGTTTCTGTTGGAGAGTCTTTTAATGTTACTATTACCGCTCAGAACAGCAGCCAGGTTTGTCTGAATGGAAGCTGCAAGAGCGGAAACTCCGGAACCTGGAGCATAACAAAGAACAGCCCTGGGACGTATAATTTCTGCGGCCAGGTTTCAGGATACGGATACAGCCAGGCCTTTGTAAACTTCTGGTGGTCAGAGGACGAATGCTACCATGAGTGCTGCGAGGACGAAGAAGAGGACGATTACGAAGAGGACTGCCTGGATGAATTTCACGGAGACACTTCAAGACATACAATTACAGCAAATACTTCTCCTAACTGCGTAACAGTTACAGTAGAGCAGGATCAACCCCCTGTATCTGATTTTTTTTGTTATAACAATGATGTTTACAGAGAAAATGACGGAGGTTTTTGGAGTCCAGACAGGGAAAAAATAGAGGAGTGTGGTTCAGATTCCTGGACCAATAACTACAGGTGTTCAGGAGATACCGTCCAGCGAGAGAAGACAGAAAGAGGATGCGAGAACGCTTCCTGCTATGAAAGGGATGTTTGGGAGGATCATGAAACCTGCGGGTATAATGAAACCTGCAGGAACGGAGAATGCGTAAGAGACGAAGACGACTTAAGAGTTTCCTGCTATGCTTCGCCGTCTCATGCAGAGAGAGGGGAAAGAATTACTTTCCGATCTGATGTTTCCGGAGGCACGGGATATTATAGTTATTATTGGACGGGGGACTGCCGCTCTTATTCTTCTAGCTGCTCTGAAAGATATTATAATGCTGGAACCCAGAGAGCTACCCTTACTGTAGAATCTGGGAATCAGACAGAATCTGCTACTTGTTCTGCGTATATCGAAGAAGAGGAAGAAGATTATCTTTCCTGTTGGAACGGAGATGTTTACTGGTATGACGAATATGGACGCAGAGAAAGCAAATACAGAGAATGCGGCTCTGATTACTGCGAGAGCTGGGATGATAACTACTGTTCTGGAGGAGACGTTTACAGAAAAAGAACCTGCTATAACAAAGGATGTTCAGATGACTCTTGTTATTCCAGTTCATACACAGACAGAGATCTTGTAGAAAGATGCGATTCGGACGAAACCTGCGATGACGGGGAGTGCGTTAAAGAGTGCGAGTGTTCTTCCGGTCCCTGCTGTGACGGATGCCACTACAAGTCCTCTGGAACTACTTGCAATGTAGATACCCAGACTCAGTACAGCTGTCCTTGGGGAACAAGCTGCGGGAGCGATGTAGGAAAAAGGACAAGATCAAGATTTCAATATTGCTCGGGCGAAAGCAGCTCCTGTTCGGGAAACTGGAGCAGCTGGACCGACTGGGGCAACTGGCGGGTAGCGGATTCATGCTCTGCCAGCGAGGTCTGCAGAACAGGCAGTTCTGTCTGCCATTACAGTTCAAATTGTGTCTATTCTCCTCCAAGCTATTACAAATACTATGCCAGAAGGTGCTATCAAGGGGACCTTTATTGGTATGACTCCAATAACCGGAGACAGGAGGTATATCAGAGTTGTTCGGATGGTAACGAGTGCACTTTAGATTCTTGCGAAAACAATGTCTGCGTCAATGAACTGAAGTGCGACGGCTCCGCCTGCGAGATAGGATCTCGAGACTACTGCGAAAACTGCGAGCACTGCGGAGACGAGGTCTGCAATTGCGAGGAAGACAAATGCACTTGCCCTGAGGACTGCTCTTCTATTATTATCTCGGCTTTCGGAAAAGCTTCAAATTCTGTGGACTGGGAGACTTCTCTAGCTATAGCAGAAGGGGAAAAAGAGCTTAACTTTCTTGTTGTTTTAGCCAACAGCGGTTTTGATACAGCTGAAGATGTTTTTGTGGAAGCTGAGCTTCCTTCAGGCCTTTCCTATAAAGGAAACCTTAAGATGGACGGCGCTTCTATAACAGGCAATATTACAAAGGGCATTGCTGTAGATTCTATTGAGGTTGACGCAGCTAAAACTATAACCTTTAAAGCAGAGATAGCGGATAAAGAAGGAGGAGAAAAGGAAGTGCTGGTTAAAGCCGAAATAAAGGGTCTTTATTCAACAGATACAGTAAAGCTCAATTTAGGAGAGAAAGGAGAAAGAAGTGTTGCCGCTGCAGGATCTTTCTTGAGCTTTTTAACTGAAAGATGGTATATTTGGCTTTTGGCGGCTATAGCTATATTCTCTATTATCTGGATATTAAGAAAAGGAAGCTAAAAGATAAAGCAAAAGCACCCTTGAAAGAGGGTGTTTTTGATTTGACAAAGATTTCAAAAAGGTGTATAATGTAAGTATGTAGTACACTTTTCAACTGAACAAGGATCTCAGAAAGGAGAGAGAAGATGAAATTGGCAAAAATGGCTGTTTTGATGCTTCTCTTTGCTGCGGGGTGTAACCCCTTCAGCAGAGGGAAAGAGACAACCCAGCGCGTTTACGGCTGGGGCCGTCAGGGTGTTCTTGACGGGTACGAAGTGTCTAAGGAGACGGTCATTGAGACCGTTCCCGAAGCCGTCGGGAAAGGGCTTGAAAAGGCGGGTGAGGCCGTTACTCTCGATAATGAACCTTCTTCTCAAAAGGGGAAGGTCATCAAGAGGGAGATTATTCGTCTGAAACCTCAGCCTCGCCGGTCCTTTCATCGGCGGATCTGGATGCCCCAGTCTTATTTTGAGCATCCAGAGCTTGTCAATCTTCTCCGGTCAGCCGGTTACATTGTGACCGGAAATAAGTATGACGCTGATTTTGGCTTAAGGGTCAGCGTCGACCGGGACCGGAAATCCGGATTTGGGAGCAGGATTGACGAGCATGAGGTTGTGGCCGCCCTGTATGACCGCCAGATGAGACTGGTGGCCTACGGGTCGGCAACTTCCTGGGGAAGCGGGAGAGTAAGGCTTCCTTTCCGATTTGGCCGAGGAGGCTACGGAAGAAGCTTCTCCATTCCCGACCTCGGAGGCGAGGATCGGGCTGTGGAGAAAGCGGTGGTCGAGATGATTTGCGACCACCAAAATCTCAAAAGGCCCGAATAGGGTATGGGGCGGTTCTAAAAAAGAGCCGCCCCCTTTTTCTTGCTCAAATTATTTTAAAAAGCTAGTATACCATTAATGGAGAAAAAGGATTATTTAAGAATAAGCAGAGCTTCTGATTTGGAAAATCGGAAAGACAGATTTATCTACAGGGCTTTTGAGATAATGCCCGGCTTTTTGTCCTGGGGCGCTTTGATTCTTGTTGTTTTTTTGTCCTGGCGCAAGCCGCTTTGGGTATCTCTCTTTATTATAGCTTTTGTTATCTTCTGGCTTTTAAGGACAGTCTATTTCTCTTTTCATTTGTGGCTGGCCTATAAGAAAATGAAAAAGAACCGGAAAAAAGATTGGATAAAGGAATTGGATCTTCTCCCTTTGGACTGGAAGAAGGTTCACCATCTGGTTGTAGTCCCTATGTATAAAGAGTCCTTGGAGATTTTGAGAGAAACTTTCTCTTCTTTGGAGAGATCCGATTATCCCAAAGACAAAATGATAGTTGTTTTGGCTTGCGAAGAAAAGGTTAAGGGCCCTGTTTTAAAGAGGGCTGAAAAGATAAAAGAAGAATTCGGCTCAAGCTTTTTAAGGTTTGATATTGTCTGGCATCCTTCAGGCATTGAAAAGGAGATACCGGGAAAGGGCTCCAATGAGACCTGGGCTGCCAGAAAAGCCAAAGAAACAATAGATTCTCTGGGCCTTGAATACAGAAATGTTGTCTTTTCCAGTTTTGACGCAGACACCTCTATTCTGCCCGGGTATTTTTCCTGTTTAACATATAACTATCTGACATCTAAAAAACCGACCAGGACCAGTTTTCAGCCCGTCCCCCTTTTTACCAACAATATCTGGCAGGCACCTGTTATCTCAAGGGTGTTTTCTTTCTCTTCAACCTTCTGGCACAGCATGAACCAGGAAAGGCCGGAGAAGATAATCACCTTCTCCTCTCACTCTATGAGCTTTAAAGCTCTGGTTGAGGTTGGCTTTAAGCAGACCAATGTAGTTTCTGACGACTCCAGGATTTTCTGGCAGTGCTTTTTAAAGTATGACGGAGACTACAGGGCAGAGCCCATGTATTATCCTGTTTCTATGGATGCCAATGTGGCCAGGAGCTTTTGGAGAACCCTGCTTAATATCTACAAACAGCAGAGAAGATGGGCTTTTGGAGTGGGGGACATCCCCTATTTTCTCTTCGGTTTTCTGAAGAATAAAAAAATACCTCTTTCAAAAAAGCTTTCTCTTGGTTTTGAGATGGTTGAGGGACACTTTTCCTGGGCCACAGCCAGTATTATGATCTTTCTTTTGGGATGGCTTCCTTTGGTTTTGGGCGGAGCTGACTTTTCCCACACTCTTTTGTCTTACAATCTACCCCGGATGGTGAGCAGGATTATGACCTTTTCCATGCTCGGTCTGGTGGCTTCTGCTTACCTGAGCCTGCTGCTTCTTCCTCCAAAGCCTCCGGAGTACGGGAAGCTGAAATATCCTCTTTTTGTTTTGGGATGGGCCTTATTTCCGGTAATAATGATATTTTTCACCGCCCTGCCCGCTCTGGACGCCCAGACAAGATGGATGACAGGAAAGTATTTGGGCTTCTGGCCTACAGAAAAGTTCAGAAAAAGCTACTCTAAATGAACATTTTCTCCAAACCTGCTTAATTTCGCCTTTAAGAGAGGATAGTTTTTGAGGTTTGGGTCTTCTTCTATTGTTTTTTTGGCTGTTTCTCTTGTTTTTTCTACAAGAGAGATGTTTTTTAAAGAGTCCATCATAAGGTCCGGTATGCCCCACTGCCTTGTTCCCGAAAAGTCCCCCGGTCCTCTTATCTCCAGATCCTTTTCAGCTAAAGCGAAGCCGTCTTCAGAATCAATAAGAGCTTTCAGCCTTTTGTAAGTTTTATGGGAGGGAGATTCGGTGAAGAGAAAGCAGTAGGACTGCTGCTTTCCTCTTCCTACTCTTCCCCTGAACTGGTGGAGCTGGGCCAGGCCGAAACGTTCGGCTCCCTCTATTAACATTACTGCGGCGTTGGGGATGTCTATTCCCACCTCTACGACAGAAGTTGAGACAAGAATATCCGTCTTTTTATTCTTAAAGCTTTCCATTATCTTTTCTTTTTCTTTGGAGGCAATCTTGCCGTGGATCATAGCCAAATTCTTTTCAGGAAATATTTCTTCTGAGAGCTTTTGGTATTCCTCCTCAACCGACTTTACTTCAGACCAGTTGTTTTCTGTTTCTGTCTTTTCTATCCTGGGGCAGATGACAAAAACCTGCCTTCCTTTGTCTATTTCCTTTCTGATAAAATCATATGTCTTTTCTCTTTCTTTGGGCTTTACAATCTTGGTCTTTATCTTTTTTCTCCCCTTGGGAAGCTCGTCTATTAAGGAAAGATCCAGATCTCCGTAGACAGTCAAAGCCAGGGTTCTCGGTATGGGAGTGGCTGTCATAGAGAGAAGATGGGGGATAGCCCCTTTCTTTTTTGACAGTTTTGCTCTCTGCTCCACTCCGAATCTGTGCTGTTCGTCCAAAACAACCAGAGCCAGATCAGAGAACTTCACTTTGTCTTGGATTAAAGCATGGGTTCCTATCAGAATGTCTATTTCTCCCTTTTCTGCTTTTTCCAGAAGCTTCTTTCTTGATATTTCCACAACCTGGTTTTTGAGCTTTTTAGACCTGAACTGGTCCTGCTTTCCCGTCAAAAGCCCTATATCAACTCTGAAATCCTGAAGAGAGTCGGATATTTCCTTGAAATGCTGTTTGGCCAGGATCTCGGTAGGGGCCATAAAGGCCGCCTGATGCTTTTCTTTGGCTGTGTTTAAAGCTGCTATAGCCGCCACCACTGTTTTGCCGGAGCCCACGTCTCCTTCCAATAACCTATTCATAGGCCTTGGTTTTTCCATATCTTTCAGTATTTGCCAGGCAGCTTTTCTCTGGGCGTCTGTAAGCTTGAAGGGAAGAGAATCGACAAATCTTTTTATTAAGCTCGTCTTTAAGGAGACAGAGACGGAGTTCTGCTTTGATATTTTCATTCTCTCTTTTAAGACAAAAAGCTCTATTAAAAAGAGCTCTTCGAAGGAGAATCTCCTTTTGGCTTCCTTTGCCTTTTCTTCTGTGTCGGGGAAGTGAATCTGCCAGAGAGCTTTGTTTATCTTGAGAAAATTGTTCTCTTTTATTATTTTATCGGGCAGGGGCTCCGGCACTCTTTCTTTGAACTTTGTGAGAGCAGACCTTATAACGTTCCTGAGCCATCTGGAGCTTAGGCCCGTTGTTTCAGGGTATATAGGGACCAGTCTTCCTGTATGGATTAAATCCTCTTCTTTCGGGCGGCATTTTTCATAAACAGGATTTGTAATATATATTTCATTGTCTCTTAGAGTCACTTTGCCGGAGAGCACCAGCTTGTCTCCTTTCTTGATAACCTTGTTCAGATAGGACTGGTTGAACCAGACAGCCTTCATGGCTCCTGTTTTATCCTGTATCAAAGCCTGGGTGATAATCATCTTCTTTTTCCAGGTTCTGGTGTTCTCTATTGATTTTACCTCTCCTTTTATAGTGCACTTCTCGTTTATTTTAATGTCGGAGATTCTGACTAAATTAGAAAAATCCTCATATCTGTGAGGAAAGTAGAACAAAAGATCGTGGATGTTCCTTATGCCCAGTTTTTTCAGTTTCTTTTGGTAGAAACCTCCTATTCCCGGGATCTTTTCTATGGGAGTGGACAGGTTCATGCGCCCTCGGCAGGAATCGAACCTGCATCAAAGGAACCGCAATCCTTTATTTTATCCGTTAAACTACGAGGGCAATACCTTAAAATTATCATAAATTTAGTTTAAATTCAATTGACTTTGGTCTTTTTAGAGGGTAAGATAATAAGTGAATTGGAGAGGTACCCAAACGGTTACGGGAACAGTTTGCTAAACTGTGCGGTTTCACGATCGCTTGTGGGTTCGAGTCCCACCCTCTCCGCAAACCAAAATTAAAGCCACTCGATTTTTATAGATTTATTAGATAGCTTTAATGAAGAAAAATATTTTAAAAATTTCTAAGAAATACCTTGTTTTTAGAGAGGAGGCAAAGGACATTTCAGACAAGATTCAAAATAAGGCAAAAAAAGAGAAAACCCTTTATTTAGATTTTAGGGAAGTAAGCTTTTTTTCAAGAAGTTTTATTGACGAGTTATTGAATGTTATCAACGATTTGAGAGATAAAAAAATAGCAGTTAGAGTTATTAACTTAAAGCCTCAGTTAGAGAAATTTTTACAGACAGTGGACAAAAGGAAAAAAGAGATTAAAGAAGAGATTGCTGCTTTAAACAAAGGGTGAGCCTGTTCAATCTCAACGCTTTTTGTTCTTGGAGGGGTGACTGAGCGGACTAAAGTAATGGTTTTGAAAACCATCGTAGCAGGAATGCTACCGTGGGTTCGAATCCCACCCCCTCCGCATAACCGCATACTTGGCCTCGCCCACCGAATTTCCCGCCTTAAATTCGGCGGGCTCGGCTCTAAAATCAGACAAATTTCCGATTATTCTCCATGCTCCGTGCGGAGAATATTTTATCTCTCCGTCCTCTAAAACAAGGTTCGAGCCGACTTTTTTGAGAAAATCAGCTTTTTCTTGGAAGGTTCCTTCTTTAACTGTAATTTGAACTTGATTTGTCTCTAAAATGAAGTTTTTAGCCGGTTCGAGCCAGCTGTCTTCCTTTTCCTTAAAAGTCTCTAATTTCTGCTCGGCTTTAATTTTTTGATTGAGGATTTTTTCTTTCTTTTCAATGTATTCTTCTTTTAAAATGATTCCTTCGATCCGGTCGTCTAAAAGCCGGCTCAGCTTGTTTTTGCGGTTCTCGATTTCTTCTTTTAGTTTTTGAGAAAAAGAAAATTTGGATTTGGTTTTCTCTTCTTTCTCTTTATTCAATTCTTCAATCATTCTTTTCGTCCATGATTTCTTTAAAGAAAATCTTTGAAGAACTTTTGATATCTTTTTATCTAATTCTTCTTCTCTTGTATACCTCTGAGAGCAGGGGATTTTCTTTTTGGTGCAGCGGTAGTAAATATGTCCCTTCTGGGTTTCAGAAGTTATAGCGCATCCGCACTCTCCGCACTTAAACAGCCCCCGGAAAGCGCGCTGTTTGGCGGGCTTTCTCTTTTTCGGTTTTGATTTATCCGTCACAACCTTCTGAACCTTGTCAAAGAGTTCCTTTGATATTAGGGGTTCGTGCTTTCCTTGATATAATTCTCCTTTGTATTTAAAGGCTCCGTAATAGACGGGATTTGAAAGAATATGCTGTATAACTGAAACAGAAAGCTTCTTTCCTTTTCTGCTTCTTAATCCGGCAGAAGACATCTTTTCTCTTAAATCTTTCAGAGAGTATTTCCCGGCAGAATAAAGCTCAAACAGCTTTTTTATGAAACGGAATCTTTCAGGATCTTTTATTAAGGTACGGCTCCTTAATTCGTTAAGGTATCCGACAGGGGCCAAGCCGGGCCTTTCTCCCCGCCTCAGTTTCTGCCTCAAGCCTCTTTTGACATTTTCTGAAAGATTATCCACGTAGTATTTTGACTGCCCGAAAGCTATATTCAGCATAAACTTTCCCTGAGGCGTATTTTCAAACCAAAAAGTAGGGAACTTTAATTCTCTTATTTTTCCAGAGTCGACAAGATATATTATTTTTCCTCCGTCGACAGAGTTTCTGGCCAGTCTGTCCGGATGCCAGGCCAGGATTCCGAAAGCTTTTCCTTTCTCGATCTCTTCCAGCATTTTATTAAATACAGGTCGGCCCGGCTCTTTGGCTGTTTGAGATTCTTCAAAAGTTTTAATAATATCCAGCTTTTCTTTAAGAGCGAACTCATAAAGCTCCGCTTTTTGGGCTTCCAAAGAAAGAACCTGGCGGTCTTCGTCCTCTGTAGATTTTCGAACGTAGAGAAAATATTTAGTCATGCCTCTTTCAAAGTAATATTTTTTTGCCCGGAGGGCAAAAATAATCGGAAATTTGCCTGATTTTAGAACCGAGCCCGCCAAATTTGGTGCTGGAAATTTGGTGGGCGAGGCCAAGTATGCGGTTATGCGGGATTTATTGAATAAAATCCGAACTTATTTTCAGGAAAACCCGAACGATTCTAAACGGTTCTGAAAAAGGAATTGATCGTACCGCGCTCTTTTTTATATTCCGCCCCCTTTTTCAGAGCTGAGTCCGGCTGTGCCGGACAGCAGACGGGCAAAAAATCCCCCTCCATTTTTTGCCCATCTTTTGCTGGAACCGAAAACTTTTTGGGAAAACGGGCAACGCCCGTTTCAGTTGACTTTTTAAAGGAATTTTCATAAAATATAACTATTGAGGATAGGACTAAGCTTATATTATAGTTAGTATAGTAAAACTTTACTATGATGTCAACAAAATTATCCACAATAGGGAAAAACATCAAAGAACACCGGAAAAAACTGGGTATTTCTCAAGATAAACTTTCAAAACTTGCAGGTGTAACTTTGCACACAATTACTAAAATTGAATCTGGAGTTACTTCAGATCCAAGAATTAATACCCTCAAGAAAATATCCAATGCATTAGGTGTTAGTATAGATGATCTGACCAAATAAAAAAGAATAATTTTACAAGAAGGAAGACTAAAAATGGATAAACCATGATCTATAAACACAAATATTTTGTTCTGGATACCGAAAGCAAAAAAGTTTTTGATGAGAACAAAAAAGAGCTTCGTTTAACGGGCAATGCTTATCGTATGCTCGTTTTTTTGTGTAAGAATAAAAATGCTAATCTTACAGAAATTGGTGAATATCTTGATTGGGCTAAAGATTATAACGAGGATCATATCCGACAATACAGATACAAGATTAATACAATTATCGGGTATGATATTGTTGGATATAAAAATGGTGTTTATTCTTTAGTGGGCAGGGTAGAAGAAAAAGAAAAATTAGACCGTAATACGGATTTATTACAGCAAAAAGAGGTAAAATTAGAAAAAAATAATATGAATAAAGAAAAAGAAACAAAAGCTACCATAATTCCTGCTGTAATCGCCATAATCTTACTATTTCTTACCTTTCTAGATTGGTCCTATGGTTACTATACTTTTCTTAGGTTTGTCGTTGCGACGGTAGTAATTTACTACTTATATGTTTTTTATACGTTGGAGAAACTACAAACATTCTGGTTTTGGGTTTTAATAGTTATTGCAGTTTTGTTTAATCCAATTATTCCAGTTCATTTAGGCGACAAAATGATTTGGGGAGTGATAGATGTTATCGTTGCAATGTTTTTCTTAAGTTTGATTATTAGATTTAGTATTAAAAACAATAAACTTGGTGATATAAATGAGACAAAAAAAAATTGAAAGAGCGATTGTATATGGAATAGGTGGTTTTATGCTAGGCTTTGTATTAACTATTTTTATTTCTTTCCCTGTTGCAAAAACTGTAGAGATTTTCCCTTTTTTGTTAGGAGAAGAAAAGTCAGACATGAGATATTGTTTTCATACTAGCAAAAACCAAATGTCCTGTAGTGAAATTATACATTGTAGCGATGTTGAAATGAGAATAGATTGGATTTCTGCTGGAATGACTGTTGCGATACTCTTTGCAGTATTCGGTTTTTTTGAGGGAGATTTTTATTTCTCTAAAGAAGAAGTGGCTGTAGAAGAAAGGATAGAGAGAGAAGATCAGAAACCAAAAGAAGACGAAGAAAAGAATATGGAATAAGAAATATAATAATTGCAATTGTGATAGCAAGAATAATTATACTTTTAAATTTAATTTCCCCCCTTGTTTTTTTGTTAGCTAACTTAGTATATTAGTTTGTAATAAATAAAATTAATAATATGGCTGATTTTAAACTAGATTATAAAGATTTAATTAAGGAAGCAAAATCCAAAATAGAGGAAGGATTTTCAAAGATGAATAATAGGATAGATAATCCGGCACCAATAGAAAGATATTTGGTCGTAGCTACTCTCAGAGCTGATAGATTAAGCGATAGTATAGTGACTTTGTGTGAAAATGGTTTTGGCAATGAAGCGTTAATTATCTTAAGAACTTTAATTGAACACTCTTTTAATATGCGGTGGATTATGGAAGATGATATCGAAAGTAGATTGAAGAAATATTTGTCAGACTTAGAAAATGTTTCAAAAAATATAAGTTTCGGTGGCGGCTGGTCAGGAAAAAGTTTGGATAAAAGAATGAAAGAAATTGGCTTTGTTGGTAGGGAGTATTACGATTATGTTGTTAAGTTGACCTACGCTTATGCTCATGCTAATGCTTCGTCTCTTGATTGGGAAAAAGTAATAAAGGATAAGAGAATTAATTTACCTCAATCGTCTCAACCTATTTATGCCGTAGCATCACAAATGTTAGGTCATGTTCTGAAAAGTTTAGAACTGTGTTTTGGGGAATTTTCTGGTTGCGCAGAGGATATTTGGGGGAAGATAAATGTTGACAAAAGTAGCATTAAAGAAAAGCTAGAAGAAATTAAAACGCAGTTTAAAGAAAGGAGAAAGATAAACGAATAGGAAAACTATGTTAGTTAAAGTATCAATTCTGGTCTTACTAGATAGAAATATAATGGTTGTGTCTTTAGATTATGTTTCTAACATTGTTTAAGATGCGGATATTTGTTAATTTATTAAGAAAATCTGCAAAATGTATGAGTTTTTAGATAAAATTTTAAATAAAGAAAGAAAAGAATATAATAAACTAACCAAAGAGTCTTCTAGGGTTCTTTTTGATGAGATAAATACTATTAAAGAAAAAGAAATCAGAAAATTCTTTGAGATTGTTGTTGATGCCTCAGAGAGAGTTCTTAGGGCCCTCTTGTTTAAAATGGAATCTATTGATCTCAGAAAAGAATTAAATCAAAAAAAATTTAATTGGTGGCTGAAAAAAGTTTTTTTAGTAATGATAGCTTATTCTTACTACTGTACCGTTTTAGTTAAAAAATGGTACAGATCAGAGGATATTTATTATGGAGGCATATCTTATGAGGAGTGGTTTAATAAAGTGTTTGAATATTACAATCAGATTTTTGATGAGACTATCTCAAAGAAAGATATAGATTATTATGCTGCGGGTTATAAAGAAGATGCTGAAACAGGTTATTCTGTGGTAGGAGACGAAGAAAGAGTTAATAAAACCTGTGAGAAAGATTGCTTAACAATTGGTTCGGAGTTACTTAAAGAAATTTGGCAAGGAGAAGACAAAAACAGGTCTTTAATTATCGGAGGAAGAATTTGGGAAGCTCATAAACAGTTGATAAGACCTTATCTTGAGAAAATAGCTAATGAATAATTATGGACGGCTTTCAAATTAAAATTACTGCTTCTATAGTAGCTTGGTATGGAGCAATTATCGCATCTATTTTAGCTATTGTTGATATAGCTAATTTTTTAAGCGATAGAAAGAAGATTAAAATAAAGATTGATAAAGACGTAAGAATTTTCGGACCTCATGGTTCTACTCCCTACAAAGAAAATACAAATTATGTTGCTGTAAGAATAATCAATGCAGGGCGCAGAAAAGTAATAATATCTACCGCAGGATTTTTCTTGCTTAACGGGCAGCATAGAGTTCCGGTGGATGTGTTAAAGAGTATACCTATCACTTTGCCTGAAGGTAAACGTAAAGATATCTTTGTAGAACAGGAAAAGATAGATTTTTCAAAAGTTGATCATTTTTATGTGCAAGATGCTACAACAAAAACTTATAAAAAAAACATTGCAAATCACATCACACGATTTTTATGGCTAATTAGGAGGAGGAAAACAAAATATTATGAAAAATAAAATTGGTAAAATTTTAAATTTTATATTACTTATAATAATCATCTTTGGATTAACCATCCCAATAACTTTCGGCTTAATGCTTTTCTTGTCAGGAGTTGGCATAAAAGAAGAGTTTGCTCGAATTATTGTTCGGTTTATAATGGGGACATTCTTGATTCTTTTTACGGGTTGGGCAATTTACAAATATATTTATAAGTTATGAAAGAAAAAGATCCAAAGGAATGCCAAAATGAAATGGCGAGAGCATTTAAAG
>CAZYOI010000016.1:0-13615 GCA_964648705.1 uncultured Candidatus Saccharibacteria bacterium
TGTTTCTCTATCCTCCCTTAAAAATCTGGGAAATCAGTTCTCTAAGGGGAGGAGAAAGATCAACCTGATGAACTTGGACGTTCTGGGCAACCTTTCCTCTTTCAACTTGGATAACTCTCATGGCTTCGTCAGCTGAAATCTCTGCTGCTTTTAACTCGTGAAGTCTTTCTCTAATGTGATCAAGTTCTTCTTTCTCTGCTTCTCTTTGTTGGACTTCTGTAGCCCTCATGTCTGCTGCTTCTGCTGTGTGGCCACGAAGATCAACACTATTAACCGTAAGGCGGTTAATAACAATTCCCAGTTCTTTTTTGGGAACTTTTCCATTTCCCCCCCTCATATTCTTAATTTGTTTCTGTCTTAATTCCAGAGCCTCCTCAATCTTATTGCGTTCTTCGGGGGGAATAGCTTCTAGCTGTTCTTTTAATTCCGACCAGTTCTCTCCCCATTTTTCTTTTTCGTACTCAGATGGGGTTACTCCAGAGAAAGATTTAAGAAGAGGAATAACAGGAAAGCGAGGGACAGGGGGCAGTTCTTCTCCAATGACAGCTTCCAGCAAAACTCCGGTAGCCTCGTATCCAGACCCCATAGCTTCCTGCCATGTGCTGGGCCCTTCTGTGTCTGAAAAAGCCCAACTTCTTAAGCGGTCGCTGACAATATCCTTTAGGATGTTTCCCACGCCGTCTCTTTGACCGCTGTCAATAAAGTTTCTCAATAATTCAAAACTGCTATAGGCTGGCTGCCAAGTAATACTTACAGAAACAGCTATCTCGGCCCTATCAGGCGTCCGAACACACTGCTCGGGCAGATCCTGGTTAACTTTTGTGATGTTAATCAGAATAGAGTCTGTCAGGGGGCCACAGATAGGAAAAAAACGCAGACCCTCCTTGATAATCTCCGGCTTTCTTTCCCCCAGAAAAAGCAGTATTCCCACATGCGGGGGATCAGCCGGAATTCTTCTGAGAGCCTGCCAGATAAAGATTCCTGTCAGAACAAAGAAAACTGCGAAGCTTCCCCAGAAAGGCACCAGGGGGGCGAAAGAAAAACTTAAGAGAAAAATCAAAACAATCCCAGCGACCATTAAGGGTCCTCTGATTGCTGCTTTACTCTGGTTTTCATTCTGTCCGTTAGCCATCTTATCTCTCCTTATTCATTTTTTCGGGTGCTTTTTTAGTGCTGAGAAACCGTTTCCCAGCATCTAGATTATATCATTTAAATAATTTAATGTCAAGAAAAAGAGCAGGAAATCCTGCTCTTTAAGAGAATATGTTTTTTACCTTATTAGTTTGACTTTATAGGCATTACTACATAAACATATCCTTCTTCTCCTACGGGCTTTAATACGCCGGGCCCTGCATCTTTATTAAGCTCGAAAGAAACCTCCGAGCTTTTAATACTCATTAATCCGTCCATTAGATATCTGTGGTTAAAAGAAACCTCGCAGGCCTGTCCCTTTATTTCAGCCGGAACAGAAGACTTGAACTCCCCTATTTCCGTATTCTGGCTGGAAATCTCTATTTCTTTCTTTTTAGGATCTGCCTTTATTTTAACCTCGTTAACCTTTCCGCTGAACAAGCTTGCGCTCTTAATTTGGTTTAAAATGTTTTCTTTTTCTACTGCAATCTGGGTGTCGTTTTTAGAAGGTATTATCTCCCGGTAATTAGGATATTCCCCTTCAATCAACCTTGAAACAAGCTGTACCTTGGGATGAGGCGTCTCTTCCATAGGAAGTTCGAACATTATTTGATTGGGAGAAAGATACACTTTAACATCTTTATTTATCTCGCTAAAAATATTGGTTATTTCTTTGGCGGCCTTTTGGGGAATAATCAGAGAGAAATTCTTTACTGAGGGCTTTTTCTTTAAGAATATTTTCTTCTCTCCCAGCCTGAAGCTGTCTGTGGCGGCCAGAGTAATCTGTTTTCCTTCTAAAGAAAAGAATAATCCTGATATTTCAGGTTTGGTGGTAGAAGGAACAGCAATATCTGCTATCTGGCTTATTCCTTTGCATAAATTCTGACTGTTTATAATAATGCTTTCTCCTTCTTCTATTTTGGGAATAATAGGAAACTCTTCTGCTGAAACCCCTTTTATCTGAGTTTTATAATTTTCGCATTCTATTGACAAATCGTTTTTCTGAGCTTGAAGGTTTATCTTTTTATTAGGCAGCAAACTTATAAAACTGGATAATAATTTAGCTGGTACCGTTAACTTTCCTTCTTTTTCTGTTTTAGCTAGGCCCCACCATTTAATTCCTACTTCTAAATCTGTAGTGGATAAATTTAAGAAGTTCTTCTCTGTAGAAATTAAAATATTATTTAAAATAGGAAGAGTTAAGGATTTTGAAGATATTCTTTCGACAATATTAATTCCCTCTTTTAGTTTTTCTTGAAGAATAGTAAATTTCATAATTTTTTTAATATTTTATATTATTATTAATATTAGTGCTGTTTAAAACTCTTATTTTATTCTTAATTTAATTGGTAAAAAGATAGGGAAAAAGAAAGTAAAAAGCTTTTTAAAATATGGGGAAACTTTATCTTTTAATTTTATTCTTCTTTTATTCTTTTCTTTTAAACAGGTAATTTCACACCTTTTAAACATCTGAAAAAGATGGGGAAATCAGATTGTAGTTATTCTATCTTTTATCAGCTCTATCTCTTCTTCTAGTTTTTTGTTTTTTTCAATCTCTTTAGCTATTTTTTTATAGGAGTGGATGGCCGTAGTATGATCTTTTCCGTTAAACCTTCTCCCTATAAAAGGAAAAGAGTTTTTTAATTCTTCTCTTAAAAGATACATAGCTATCTGTCTTGGCCTTACAATCTCCTTTTTCCTGGAAGAAGTCAGTAAGTCCTTGTCTTTTAAGTCGTAAAACTCTGCTACCATCTGGATTATCTTTTTGGGCGTTATAATCTGTCTGGGAGAGGAAATAAGGTTTTTTAATAAGCTTTTAGCCGTCTCTATGTCAGGCTGCTTATTATTTACTTTCTGGTAAACAATCAATCTGTTTAAGGCTCCTTCCAGCTCCCTTATATTCCTTTTTACAGAAGTAGCCAGGAATTCATAGATATAGTCCGGGAAGTCGTAGTTTTTCTCGTTAGCTTTGTTTTTTAAAATAGCCAGTCTGGTTTCGTAGTCTGGAGAGCCGATGTCAGCTATCATGCCTCCCTCAAACCTTGATCTTAATCTTTCAGCCAAAGAAGAAATGGCTTTAGGGGGCTTGTCCGAGGAAATAATTATCTGCTTGTTTTTTTCATAAAGGACATTAAAGAGATGAAAGAATTCCTCCTGAGTCTTTTCTTTGCCCGCTAAAAACTGAACATCATCTATAATCAAAACGTCAATCCCTCTGTATTTCTTCTTCATTTCGTCTATACTCTGGTTTTTAATAGATCCTACTACCTCCGAGGTAAACTTTTCAGAAGGAAGATATCTAATTTTCTTTTTAGGGAATTTTTTAAGGATTTCGTTTCCGACAGCCTGGAGAATGTGGGTTTTTCCCAAGCCCACTCCTCCGTATAAGAAAAGGGGGTTGTAAACCAACCCAGGGCTTTTAATTACAGCTGTGGCTGCGGCGTGAGGAAGTTCGTTAAAGGGGCCTACTACAAAATTGTCAAAAATATACTTTGGGTTTAAGTTGGTGTCTTTGTCCACCTTAAACTCCTGAAACTCCAGCTGGTCTGTCTCTTCTTCGGAGACAGAGTATTTTTTAGAGGGGGCCTTGGCGTTCTTGCCTACAGCGTACTCTACCTCTTTGATCTGGCTGTCTAGGTTATGGAGTATTTTTTTAATAGGTTTGTGGTATTTGTTTTCCAGCCATTCCTTAACAAAGGAATTGGGAACAGAAACAACAACTTTGTGTTCTTTTTGAGCGGCAATATTGGTATTTTTAAACCAGGTAGCGAAATTGGCCGGAGAAGTATTAAGCTGGATTTGGGCAAGAACAGATTGCCAAAGCTCTTCTTTAGTCATTGTTTATTTTAATTAAAAATCCTTATACTTTATTCTCTAATATTTAAGTATATCATGTCAATTCTAAAAGTAAATGAACCTAAAAATATCAATTTTGTTAAAAAACTGGGGATTAACTGTGGAATTCAGAAGGATAAAACAAGGCTGATAATTGACCAAATGCCAGTTTAATATTACAATGGAGTATTATGTCAATTACCTACAATCCAAAAAAGAAAAAAAGAAAGAGAGTCCACGGTTTCAGAAAAAGGAGCAAGACCAAGCCGGGAAAGAAGATTCTTAAAGAAAGGAGGAGAAAAAAAAGAAAAAAGCTGGCAGCCTAAATGCTTCCCTTAAAAAACAGACTGAAAAAAGAAGAGGATTTCAAGAAGGTCTTTAAAGAAGGAAGAGGCTTTAAAGAAGGATTTCTTTATCTAAAAGCTAAGAAAGGAAGTCTCCGCTTCGGTTTTGTCGTCAGCAAGAAAGTTTCTCCCAAGGCTTCTGTCAGAAATAAGATAAAAAGAAAAATGAGGGAAGCTGTTCAAAAAGAGCTCCCTTCTTTGAAGAAAAGAGCAGACTGCGTTATAGTAGCTCTTCCCGGCTTAAAAGAAACGGGGAAGATAGAAGAAAGCATTAAAAAGCTTTTAAGAAAAGCTAAGCTGAAATGATTAAAAGGTTTTTTTTAAAGACAATAAAAGGATATCAGATTTTTGTCTCTCCTCTTTTGGGAAACCATTGCAGATTTTACCCTTCCTGTTCTGAATATTCTGCCCAGGCTATTAAAAAACACGGTCCCTTAAAGGGTTCTTTTTTGGGGCTTAAAAGAGTATTAAGATGCAACCCCTGGAATGAGGGAGGGGTGGACCTTCCATGATAGAGTTTTTTAGAACAATACTATACCAGCCGCTTTTCAACATTCTTATCTTTCTTTATAGCTATATCCCCGGCAATGATCTGGGCATAGCTGTTATTATCCTCACGGTTTTAATAAAGCTCTTGTTTTTCCCTTTGGGCTTAAAAGCCATAAAGTCCCAGAAAGCTCTTTCTGACCTGCAGCCCAAGATAAAGGAAATCCAGAAAAAATATAAAGATAAGGCAGAGCAGAGCCAGAAAATGATGGAGCTTTACAAAAAAGAGAAGATAAACCCCTTTTCGGGATGTCTTCCTTTATTGATCCAGCTTCCTGTCTTAATAGCCCTGTTCTGGGTTTTCAGGACATTTGAAGGGGGTATTTCGGGAGAGGAGTTCCAGCTGCTCTATTCTTTTATCTCCCGGCCTGAAACAGTAAACCCCTATTTTCTGGGAATGCTTAACCTTTTAGAGCCCTCGATGTATATAGCGGTTCTGGCCGGGATATTCCAGTTTCTCCAGACAAGAATGACGGTGCCAAAAGTCCAGACAGAAAAAAAGTCAGATTTCTCTTCTATGATGCAAAAGCAGATGCAATATATCTTCCCCATTATTACCGTGGTAATACTTTTAAGGCTTCCCTCGGCCATAGGGCTTTACTGGATGACCACCACTATATTCACTCTTATTCAGCAGTATGTAGTTTTTAAAAAGAAAAACAATGGAGAACTTCAGAGAAATTAAAAAAGAAATAGAGGATTTTTTCAAAAGAACAAAATTGGACTTTTCTTTAGAGGTTAAAAACCCCGAAGAAGAGGGCATTCCTGTCAAAATTAAGACAGAAGAGCCCAAGCTTTTAATAGGAGAAAAAGGGCAGACCTTAGCTGAGATAGAAAGACTGATAAAGTCTGTTTTAAGAAAGAAATTTCCAGACCAGACCTTCTATATCAATCTTGATGTCAACGGCTACAAGGAAAAGAAAGCGGAATATTTAAGGGAAGCGGCCCGATCAGCAGCAGACGAAGCTGTTTTAACAGGAAAAGAAAAGAAGCTCGGTCCTTTGCCGGCCTCAGAAAGAAGGATTATTCATATGGAATTAGCAAACAGAGAAAACGTAACAACAGAAAGCACAGGAAGAGAGCCCGAAAGAAGCGTATTAATCAGGCCTGTTTAGTCTGTGTCGCTTAGGTCGGTGGAATAAGCGACGATTATTATTTTCTGAGCTGCAGCCACGGGCTCTAAACCCTTGTCTTCCACATTCACCTTTTTAATAGAAGGCCTCCAGTCTACAATAGGGTCGTCATTGAGAAGCGAGGGATCGCTTTCTTTTTTTACAGTATAGGTTCCGGGATCTGAAGCTTTAGCATTAGAATCTTTTGTTAAAATAACTAAAAGATCTCCTTCTATTCTTAGAGACTCCGGGCTTTTTTCTTCTAACTGACTGGTAATAGAGGTCGGGGCGCCTATGCCAACGCTTTCAATCCAGTTTATGTTCCCCGGATCGCAATTACCGGAGCTTCCTCCTCCGATGGAATATTCTACACAGGGTTTATCAAGGGCGTAATTGAAGTTCTCTTCAGAGTATAAAGTAACGCCCCACGAGGGATCAGGGTTTTTGTTTAGGGCAAAAGAATAAACAGAGCCTACATCTCCTAGGTTGATTTGTTTTTCTATTGGCCTGTCTAAAGTCGGTTGGCTTCCTTCAATCGGCATAAACATCTGCATTTTTCCTCTAAAACCAGACTTTTCAAAAGCTATCGCTCCGTAGTTTCTTTTTTCCGTAGGGACAAGATAGATATAGCTAAAGTCCCTGGTAAGGCCCGTTACAGCTCCTGTTCTGGAAATGCAGTTTGGTATTATTTTCTGCATTGCTGTTTCAAACCTTTCTTTTAAATGTCTTCTCTGCTCTGTCGTCTCAGAAGAAATATCCAGGTTCTTGTATTCCTGGACAACATCCCAAGCATCCTGTATTTCTGTGTCGACTTTTTGTTCGCACAAAACCGCTCCTCGGGGAAGATCTGAGATAAAGGGAATAGTGGGTTTTGTCCTTAAGACGGTCAGCTCCGGATTTATGGTGTTGGCTATTATCCAAGAGAGGAAGATAACCAGAAGCCCGATTAAAGCCTGGGTAATCCGGTCTTTGGCGTCCCCCATTCTCTCCGGATTTCCAGAAGAGGTGAGATATTTAAAGCCGGCCCAGACTAAGACCCCCAGCCCTATAAAGCCGCTTACAGCTATAACAAAAAGATAAATGTATTTTATATATTTGCCGAAAGTGACAGTTTCTTCTGTAATCTCATATCCCTGGATAGAGGGATAATCTATTTCTAAAGAAGTTTGGGCAAAGCAAACTCCGACAAAAGAGAGAAAAGAAAGGAAAAGTATGATAAATAGTATTTTTCTCATTTTACCAGAACAGTTTCTGTTTTTTCTAATATTGTTAAAATTTGATCGCAGACTTCTGTAATCCTGTTTCCGAAAGAGTTAACTGTCTGCTTTTCCTGGATAATCTGGGCCATAGGACAGGGATTTCCTCCAGAGCAGCTTATAGGGGAGCATTCTAGGGTGTCGTGGCATCCTCCGGCGCAGGAGCCCTGGCACTGGTTTCTGACATTTTCCAGACAACCGGGAATGCCTTCTGTTCCGTCTGGAAGCTTTGAAAGCTTGTCTGCCGCCAGAGAGGCTCCGGTTATTAAATCTGAAAGCTCTTGGAGTTTCGCTTTAAGATCCAGATAAAGCTCTCTCTGCTCCAGATCCCTTTCTAGGCTCTTTTCAAGCTCTCCTTTAACATAGTCGCTTTTTTCCACCGATATTCTCTCCTGATAAAACTCTATCTTCTTTTCCAAGTCTTCAATATGCAAAAGAAAGTCTTCTCTTTCTGTTACAGCCCTTTTTCTATAATATAGTAATTCTGAGAAAGAGGCAATTACATTCTGCTGTTCTTCTTTTATTCCTTCTTCATCGGGGCAGGGCTGGTTCTTAGAGCCCGCATAGCAGTAAACAGCCTGGCATCCTCCTCCCATATAGCTTCTGCACAGACAGAGAGGATTGGTTAGGCTGCAGTTGCACCTGCTAGTTAAAGAATGAAGCCGTCCTGCCGACTTTATCAGTCCCTTTTCCTGATTTATTATAAGCTTTGTTGTGTCTGCTATTTCGCTTATTCTCCATAAATAGTTGGGATAAGCGGGGGGAGCTGCGGGAGGAGAGTCTTCCGGAGCGGGCATTTGCCCTAGATCTTCTTTCTTTATTTCCATTAGAGTTAGCTGAGGATTTATATTCTGTAAAATCAGAAAGGAAGCTAAGATAATAAGCAGGCCCCAGAAAGCCGAGATTATCTGCTCTTTGGCGTCCTGCATTTTTGAGGGATCTCCCGATGAAGTCAGGTAGCGGAAGCCGGCGTAAATCAAGGCGCCCAGAGCTATAAGGCCGGAGATAGCCACTGCGAAGTTGAAAATATAGCTTACATATTTTGGAAGGATGTCTTTCTCTCCCAAAGAGGGAGCGCTTCCAAAAAGGCCGGGATAGTCAACTTCCAAGTTCCTCTGGGCAAAAACAAAACCGAAAGAGAAAAGAGCAAAAAGAACCAGAATTATTAATATTTTCTTTTTATTGTCCATAGATCTGAGCCGAGCAGCAGTAAAAGTTTAACTCATGATGATAATTGGGGATTTCATCAGACCCTTCAAGGCTTGAGTAAACCTCTCTTTGGATTATAAGACAATCCTCAAGGCAGGAGGTATACTCTTCCTGGGTTTCTTTTAGATAGCATTCTTCAATGCAGGGCTCGAAAAACTCTTCTTCTCTGGCGCATCCCTGAATAAGGCCCTCTGGAGTGGTTTTTCCTACAACCCTGTTGCAGGGCATAAGGTTTCCCTCGTGCTGCTGGGGCTCGCAGGCAAGCATGGGATGCCTTACTTCGGTTTCAAGATCCTGCAGGATAGCCGGAACAATAGTGTCGATAATGGGCTTTAACCCTATTTCCTCTTTAGGGGTTTTTTTCTGCATTCCCTTCTGAGAAGAAGGTTTTGGATTGTTGATAGTGTATTTTAAGCCGTTTTTTCTGTCTAAGATCTGCTGGATCTTTTTTGCCTGCTCTTTTATCTCCCCGTAGGGGCAGGCAGATCCTTCGCACCACTCGTTGCAATCTACCAATTTTCCGTCATCGAATATTGGAATACAGACAGAATAGCAGGCAGGAGACTGGGAGGTGCAGTTGCTTATTAAAACATGAAGTTTGTCTGTTTCTGAGATAAGCTCTCTGTCTAAGGCTATAATCTGGTCCATCTTCTGGGTCATAAGATCTGCTGTTCTCAACGTTCTCTCTATAATGTCTCCTACATGAACCTCGTTGGAGCAGGTTTCAGCCCCTCCTGTTATAGCGGCCTCTCCCATATGCTCTACCGGGTTGGCTACAGAAAGAATGTTTCCTCCTATGAGGCAGAGAAAAGAAGCCCACTCTGAGACCGTCTCTTTTTCTTCT
The DNA here is from genome assembly GCA_964648705.1 of uncultured Candidatus Saccharibacteria bacterium. Classification (GTDB taxonomy): domain Bacteria; phylum Patescibacteriota; class Minisyncoccia; order Minisyncoccales; family GWA2-38-27; genus CAZDXV01. Next base: position 9,278 of record CAZYOI010000016.1, read on the forward strand.
GTAAGATAGGGAATAATAATGTCGTCCCAGAAGGGAAACTGCCTGACAACGCCGCTTTTCTGGGAGATATAGGTTTCTTTGGCCGGGAAAAAGCGGCTTAAGCTTTCTTTTAAAGTATAGGGGCAGCTTCCGATAAAGTCTGCCGCTCTTTCCAATCTGTCCATTTCTTCTTTCAAATCCTCCTTCTCTCTTATTGTCTTTTGCTGCTCTTCTCTTAAAGAAGGAAATAAATTGTCTGTATTGTCCAGCTGGAGCTTTTCTATTTCTCCCCTTACGCTTTCACAGGTGTCGCAGGTGCAAGAGCCCGCAGAAAAAGCTCCGGTAATTCCTTGGGGGCCTCCGAATAGCCCTCCCAGACTGGAAAGCTCGTTTATAACAGGAGAGAGCTCGGGAGCTATCTTGGCAAGATCTGAAGCAGCGTTCATTACATTTTTTGTATTAAGAGGGTCGTTGATAACATTGGCTATTCCGGCGTACTCTCCCAGAAAATCAGAAAGCTCTTTTGCTTGGGGAACAACCCCGGAGAGGTCCTTTAATCCTCCTTGGATGTTTTTAAGGTCGGTAGGGTCTTTAATGGCGGCTGCCAGATTCTCATACTCTCCCAAGAAATCAGAGAGGTCCTTTGCTTCGGGAAGAATCCTTGACAAGTCGTCAAGGGCGCCCTGAAGGCCCTGAAAGTCGGCGGGGTCTTGAATATAATTGGCTATTCCTTGAAGGTTGTCGAAATATTCGGAGAGATTTCCTGTTTGAGGGAGAACTTCGGAGAGATTGTCAGCCGTTCTCTGAATATTCTGAAAATCGGCGGGATCTTCCACTAAAGAGGCTATTCCGGAATACTCTCCCAGAAAGCCAGAAAGCTCTTTTGCTTCGGGAAAGACCTTAGAGAGATCTGTTAAAGCTATTTTGATGTTTCCTATGTCCCGGGGATTCTGAATAATAGCTCCGATTCCCTGAAAGTCCTCTAAAACCCGGCTCATTCCTTCAAGCTCCGGGACGGCCCGAGACAGATCTTCCATAGCATACTGGATGTTCCTTATATCCTCCGGTTCTTGGATGACAGCCGCCACTCCCCGAAAGTTCCTTAAAACCTCGTTAAAGCCGTAGTGGTCTCCGGCCAGATAACTGAGCTCTATTGCCAGATTCTCAAGGTTTTCCATATCGGAAAGATCATGGACGATTAGAGATATTTCCCTGAATTCTTCTAAAAGAAGAGCTGCTTCTTCTATGTCTTCCGATAAATAGGAAAAGTCCTCCAAAACCAGAGAGATGTTTCTTAAGTCGCCGGGGTCTTCAAGCAAGAGAGAAGTATTCTCCATTTTTTCTAAAACCTCGGCCAGGCTTCCCGTATCGGGAACCAGCTTTTCCATCTCCCTCGTAATTCTCTCCACCTCGTCCAAACTGTCTGTTCTTTCTGCTATATTCTCTATTTCCTCAAGAGTTTTATCCAGATCCTCCTGGGGGACGACATGGCGGAAGTCAGGGTCCTCTCTCAGGGCCTCAACAAGCTTTTCCGGGTCTCCGGCCAGATCTTTTTCTTTGGCAATCTCTAAAACCTGCTCAAGATGGGCAGGGTTTTCAAAGATTCCGGAAAGCCTTCCCATGGAGCCTATTAATTCCGGGTATTTTTGATAATCATCAACTATTCCGGTCGCCTCGTGGGCTTTTTCAAAGGCTCTAGCTATGTCTTCTGAACTGTTGACTCTTCTGGCGATCTGCTCTGAAGATAGAAGGACGTTCTCCAAATCAGCGGGGTCTTTAACAATAGAACCCAGATCCCTGACTGTTTTAAAGGCGGGCCTTAGATAATTGGGAGAGCCCGTAGTTCTGTTTATATTCTCCAGAGAAGCAAAAGTTCTGGAGAGGTTTTCCGGCTCTTCTGCTATAGAAGCTATATCGTAGGCCACCCTGAAGCTTTCTCCGAGGTCTCCGGGAGATCCCATAATGTTTGCTATGTTGGAGGCGGCTCCCACCATGGTAGAGTATTGGTCCGGATTTTCCGCTATAAGGGCTACATTGTAACCGACGTCAAAGACCTCTTCTATACTTCCGGATCCTCCCAGAGATTCTAAAACATCAGCTATTTCCTTGTTGGAGTTTAAAAGAGGCACTATATTGGCGGGATTGTCTGCCACAGAGGCTATATCGTAGGCCGCCCTGAAAACTCCGGAGAGGCCTTCGGAGGCCCCGAGCATATTGGTTATATTTGCAATAGAGCCTACCGCCAAAGAGTATTCGTTTGGGTTCTCTGCTATAGAAGCTATGTTATACCCTATATTATAAATATCTCCTGCTCTTTCAGTAGCTCCGATAATGTCTGTAATGTTTTCTGCAGAGGCCAGGATGCCGCTTAGGTTTGTTGGATCCTCCGCTATCATGGCTGCCTGGGTAGCTATATCAAAGGCCTCCTTAAAATCACCCAGCTCCGCTATCTTACTCATGTTTTCAAGAGAATCAACCATGCCGGTTAGCTCCTGGGGGTTTCGGGCTATAGAGGACATCTCTCCTGCAATATCTAAGGCCTTTGGAAGGTTTTTAGACAGGCTTAAGTCCTTGGAGATTTTGTCTATTGAATCCAGAACGCTGGACAACTCCCCCATGTTCCCCGTTCCCTGAGAAATTGTTTCTGACAGGCCCAAGGCAGAGCCCAGGTTTTCTGCTCCCAGCATATCAGAAAGATTTCCTGTAATATTTGAATAGGTCAACAGGCCCTGAGGCCCTAAAATATTTGAAAGGGGAGTAGCTCCTGCGGGGCTGCAGTTTGGAGGCCATCCGCAAACAGGATCTGCCTGACTGCAGTCGCATTCTTGAGCCAGGCTGCTTAACTGCTGGCTGTTTTGGGAAATCTTTGAAGCTATATCCAGAGTAGAGCTGGCATTGTTGGTGATTCTGGTCAGCCTCGGCGTTTTCTGAGGCGAGGCCTTGGGATCTGATATGTAGGTTTCAAAGATATCCCCTTCTATCAGTCTTCCAAAGGGCAGCTCCACATGAATTGAGGTGTTGGCCGCCGTAAGGCCGGGCTCTGGAACTTCCGGCTCTTTCTCTATTTTTACCTCCTCTATTTTCGGGGGTTCTAGCTTAATAAGGTCGGGGCTGATTATAGAGAGGACCAGATAGGAGGTAAGAAGAATGAGGACGCCAAAAAAAGCGGAAGAGAGATATTCTCTGGCTTTGTTTAATTTTTCAGGTTCTCCCGTAGAGGTTAGATAAAGAGTTCCTCCGTAAACCGTAGCTCCGAAAGCCACAAAGCCCAGGATCCAGATAGCCAGCTTGAAGAAATAGTCAATATACAAAGGAAGAGCTTCTTCAGGAGAAACTCTCTGAAGAAACTGCTGGGGAGGCTCTGTGTCAGGCAGGTTAGGATAGTTTACTTCCAAAGCTGAAACAAAATCTGCTCCCAGAAAGAACAAAAGGAGCAAAAGGGAGAATAAAGCTATTTTCTTTCTTTTTCCCATAATCTAGCTGCCTTTTAAATGATAGTAAACAGCTATAGTCCAGAAGGGGGCAAAATCACCTACAAAGGGGATTAATTCTCCTATAAAAGAAAGGCCCAGTTTTTTCCCTATTTTCTTGGCTATTTTTTTGGTAAGCTTGTTCGCTCCCTTAGAAAGGACAACTCCCCCGGAGGGGCTTAAGAACATAAGCCCTCCTATAAATACTACCCCGATAATATCAAGGATATAGGAAATAGGAATTCCTATTCCAAAGAAACTCAAAACAAAGATAATAAGGCCCACCAAGTCCAAGACAATGGCCATTGAAAACAATATGATTCCGTACAAACTTATAAAGTTGCCTAGCTTTTGTATTTCATAAGCTGCCTCTTCTGCCGTATCTTTTGGCTCTTTTTCTTCCCGGATGTTTTCAGGAGGACTTTCTTTTTGTTGGTTTTCCGGCATTATCCTTCAAGCTCTTTTTTGGCTTGTTTTATCTTTTGGACTTCTTCTGGAGCTGTAGTGATTATCTGGTCTTCCGCGTAAGAAGCTCTTACTTTGATTAGAATATGCTTGCTGCCCGCAAAAAAGATGCCCTCTCCTACGGGAGACTCCAAGAGAAGCATTTTTTCTTCCTCTGTAAGGTTGAACGTTTTCTGGACCACGTCAATGGTGGCAGAGCTCTGCTTCATTAGGAGAGACAGAGCCGAGTTTGTAATAATGGGCTTTCCGTAGTCCGACTTCATAAAGTCATTGATATCCTGGGTGACAGTGGTCACTCCCAGCCAGTACTTTCTGGCCCTTTTTACCGTTCCGAAAAGGAAAGAAGCTCCGTCTTCGTTGTTCATCAGCCACCAGGCCTCGTCTATTATTAGCATTCTCTTTTTCATTTCAGAGGTTACTATCT
>CAZYOI010000017.1:0-12391 GCA_964648705.1 uncultured Candidatus Saccharibacteria bacterium
TAAGGAAAAAGGGATTTAGATGTATTGTTGGCATTGACGAAGCGGGAAGAGGCCCTTTGGCTTCTTCTGTTGTGGCAGCTGCTGTTTTTGTAGAAAAGGATGTTTCTTTTCCTGGGTTGAAGAATTCCAAAGATCTTAGTCCTTCTTTAAGAGAAGAAATATTTAAGAAAGCTAAGGAAGATCCCAGAATAGAGTGGGGGGTAGGCAGAGTTTCAGAAAAAGTTATAGACAGAATTAATATTTTAGAAGCTACTCGTCTGGCTATGAAAAGATCTGTTGTTAATTTGAAAAAGGATGCTGACTTTTTGATTGTAGACGGGAATATGGGGATTGACATTGATGTTCCCCAAAAGAGCATTATTAAAGGAGATGAGAAGGTTTTTTCCTGCGCTTTGGCTTCTGTGGTAGCTAAGGTTGTAAGAGACAGAGCCATGAGAAGGTATCATAAAAAGTATCCTCTTTATTGTTTTGACAGGCATAAAGGATACGGTACAAAGCTTCATAAGGAGATGATTAAGAAATACGGAATCTGTAAGATACACAGGAAATCTTTTAAAAACAGTTGAAATTTTTAAAAAACTTTGTTATTATTAAAAAGTTATGGCAGTACCGAAACAAAGAAAAACTAAATCAAGGAGAGACCAGAGAAGGATGCATATCTATCTAAAGCATCCTGTTTTGGCTGTTTGTCCTAAGTGCGGAAAGAAGTTAAGGCCTCATACTGTCTGTCCAAACTGCGGATATTACAAGAAGAACCAGGTGATAGATGTTACCAAGAAGCTGAGCAAGAAAGAGAAAAAGCAGAAAGAAAAAGAGATAGCAGAGAAAGAAGAGAAGAAAGAAAAACCTTTAACAATGGAAGGACTTTCCAAGAAGTAATATGGCATCGCGTCATCTTTCAAGAAGTATTGCTATGCAGAGCCTTTATGAGTGGGATTTTTACGGCAAAAAGAAGGATTCTTTGGATGGCATTGTCAAAAGAAATCTTAAAGAGTTCGGTCCGGGTTTGGAAAGCGAGGACTTTGTCTGGCAGATAGTTAACGGGGTTGTTTCCCATCTGGAGGATATAGATAAAGTGATAGAGAAGGCGGCTCCCGAGTGGCCCTTGGATCAGATTACCATTGTAGACAGAAACGTCTTAAGAATAGGGCTTTTTGAATTATTATACGAAGATAAAAAAGAAGTCCCTCCGAAGGTTGCTATCAATGAATCTATAGAACTGGCAAAAAGCTTTGGAGGAGAAAACTCAGGAAAGTTTATCAACGGAGTTTTAGGAACAGTTTACAAAGAAATTAAGGAAGAATGAAGGACTTTTCAAAATTGGAAAAAAAGCTGGGAGTGAGGTTCAAGAATAAAGACCTGCTTGTTCAGGCTTTTGTCCACCGCTCCTATTTAAACGAAAACCCTGATTTTCACCTTTATCACAATGAAAGATTGGAGTTTTTGGGAGACGCTGTAATAGAGCAGGCGGTAACAAATTATCTTTTTAATAAATATCCAAAAGAGCAGGAGGGAAGGTTGACCAGCTGGAGGGCGGCTCTGGTAAACTCCAAGATGCTGGCTAAGATAGCAGAAGAGCTGAGTTTCAACGACTTTCTCCTCTTGTCTCGGGGAGAAGCCAAAGAGACGGGCAAGTCAAGGCAGTATATCCTGGCTAACACCTTCGAAGCTTTTATAGGAAGTTTGTATTTGGATCAGGGAACAGAACCCTGCGAGAAGTTTTTAAGAAAGCACCTGGTAAAAGAGCTCCCTCATATTATAGAAGAGGGGTTGTCAAAAGGAGGAAAGTCCCTTTTCCAGGAAAAGGCTCAGGAGAAGACTGGAATCACTCCTTGCTACAAAGTGCTGAAAGAGTGGGGTCCTGATCATGAGAAGAACTTTCAGGTCGGAGTTTATCTTGAGAATAAATTGATAGCTAAAGGCCAGGGAACCTCGAAACAGGAGGCAGAGGAAAAAGCTGCCCAGAATGCATTAAAAACAAAAGGTTGGTAAAATTAAAATAGAAGAAAATTATGTTGGTTATAAGATTTTTTAGAGTAGGAAAAAAGAAAAGGCCTTCTTTTAAGATAGTTGTAACAGATAAAAAGAATCCTCCTCAAGGAGGAAGATTTGTTGACGAGATAGGTTCTTGGAATCCTATAACAAAAGACAAGAGCTTGGATAAAGAAAAGATCCAGAAATGGCTTTCTCAGGGAGCTAAACCTTCTCCTGCAGTTTATAATTTGTTTGTAGACGAAGGCATATTGACAGGAGCTAAACTTCCTGTTCACAAGATAAAGAAGAAAAAAGAAGAAGCAGAAGAGAAGCCCGTAGAAGAAGTTAAAAAAGAGGAAACTCCTAAAGAAGAAAAGCCAGAGAAGAAAGAGGACTCTAAAGAGGAAAAGTCTGCCGAAGAAGGTAAAGAGGAAGAAGAATCTTCTAAAGAAGGGAAATCCGCGGAAGAAGGTAAAAAGGAAGATAAAACAGAAGATACTCCTAAAGAAGAAAAGCCTTCAGAAGAACCTAAGGAAGAAGTGAAGGAGGAAAAGGAAGAGGTAAAATCGGAGCCCAAGCCTGAAGAGAAAAAGGAAGAGGTTCAGCCAGAAGAAAGCAAGGAGAAAACCCTATCAGAAAAGAAACCTAAGGAAAAGGAAGAATCTAAGCCTGAACCGCCTAAAGAGGAACAGAAAGAAGAGGTTTCTAAAGAGAAGTCAGAGGCAAAAGAACCCGGAGAGAAGCTGGCTTGACATATCATTTTGAATAGAATATAGTAAGGATAGTACCTTATAGAGAATCTGTTTTCTAAAACTCCCGATTTTAATCGTGGAAATACAGAAAACATTAACTTACGATAACCAAGTAAGTTTAAAAAGAAAAATAGGGTCGGGCAGACCCGAATTAGAACGCTTGTGGAGAGCGACCCATAAGGGACTCGTAGAAGCAAGAATCTCCCGACTTTAGTCGTGGAGAGTGTCAACATGGATTCTCTGAAGGATAGAGGATCTAGAAGGGAAAGGTCTATTACAAAAGATAAATGACAGAATTAAAGATTTCATGGCAAAGGAAGAAACTGATAAGGAGTTTCTTGAGTACGTTGTAAAGACTTTGGTTGATCATCCTGACGATGTCAAAATTGACAGAAGAGTCGATGAAATGGGCGTTTTGCTTAATCTTAAGGTAAACCCCGAAGACATGGGTCAGATTATCGGTCGTCAAGGTTCTACTGCTCGAGCTATCAGAACTTTGGTTAGGATTATCGGACTTAAGAATCATGCCAGAGTCAATCTGAAGATCGAAGAGCCGGAAGGCGGCAAGAGAGCTCCTACTCAAGAAAGAAAAGAATCTTCTGAATCTTCCGAAAGTTTGGATGATTTGAAGATTTAATTAGTTAGCATTTACTTAGAAAACAGACGGTGCTACCATTAAGGTAGCATTGTTTGTTTTGGAATTATGAAATTTGATATTCTTACAATTTTTCCAAAAATATTTGAGGCCTATTTTAAAGAGAGCTTGATTGCTAAAGCCCAGGATAAGGGTTTAGTTAATATTAATATTCACGATTTGAGGGATTTTACAGAAGATAAGCACAAGTCAGTTGATGACCGTCCTTTTGGCGGAGGGCTGGGCATGGTAATGAAAGTAGGCCCGATAGACAGGGCTTTAAAGAGCATAAAGAAGAAAAAAAAGAAAAAGATAGTTCTTTTGTCTCCAAGAGGGAAAAAGTTTAATCAGAAGACAGCCACTCAGTTTTCAAAGCTGGATCAATTGATTTTAATATGCGGAAGATACGAAGGAGTAGATGAAAGAGTGGCAAAAAAGATAGCTGATGAAGAGCTTTCAATAGGGGATTACGTTTTAATGGGAGGAGAGTTGCCGGCTATGGTTGTAATTGAGACTGTTTCTAGATTGATTCCCGGTGTAATAGGAAAGCCCGGATTGTTAAAAGAAAGAATAACTAAATCCAAGGGCTTTATAGAATACCCTCAGTACACAAGACCCGAAGCTTATAACCCAAGAAAAGGAACTGAATGGAAAGTTCCCAAGGTTCTTTTATCTGGAAATCACAAGAAAATAGAAGAGTGGAGGAAGAAACATGGAAAGATTATTGAAAAATAGCTGTTTTTGTGATATATTGATAAGATAATTAAGGGGTGCGTAGTCCTGTAGGGGGCAGGAGCGGTCTGTAAAACCGATGTCCGTATGGATCCCGTCAGTTCGACTCTGACCGCACCCATATGGATATCAAGAAAAGCTTTTATGCCCTGCCGTCGTATAGAAAAAAGCAGGCTGCAATCGCAAAGAAAAAACAGGACACTGTCGGTATATTTTACTAATTTTAAATTAAAAGAATTATTGAATAAGTGGTGTAAACAGGTGAGAGAAAACCATTAACATTTCTTGCCCGGATAGTTTAGTGGTAAAACGCCTTCTTGGTAAGGAGGGAAGGGGAGTTCGATTCTCCCTCCGGGCTCATATTAATTAATATTTAAAAGAAATGGCAAAAAAGAAAAAATCATATATCAAGCTTCAATGCACAGAATGCAAAAGGATTAATTATTTTACAACTAAGCCCAAGACTATGATTGAGGAAAAGTTGGAATTGAAGAAGTTCTGCAAATGGTGTAGAAAGCATACAGTACATAAAGAGGGAAAGAAATAAAAAAGATGGAAACTAAAAAATCCATCTTGAAAGACAGATCTTCTAATGTGGACCCGGCGGGATTTGACACCCGCTTTGCTACTTGTCAAAGGTAGAGTTTTAACTGCATAAACTACGGGCCCGCGGATCCACAATTGTCAGCATAACAAATCAAAAAAGCCCGGTAAAGGACTCTTTTGACTGACAAGTAGCTGTGACCCGCAGTAATGCAGATCATCTACCTATTTACAGGATAGCATATAACAAGATTGTATGTCAAGCACCATAAAACCATTTTTTAATAATAATATTTTTTTTGATACGGAATTTTCCAGTTTGGATCCTAATAAAGGGGAAATTCTCTCTATCGGGTTAGTTAAGTAAAACGGCAAAGAATTATATTTAGAGTTAGAATATAGGAGATAGGTATTGACCATAAAAAATATAAAATACATAATGCTTTAGATGATGCGAGATTGTTGAAAGAAGTTTATTTAAAATTCATACAAAAAATAAAATAAAAAATAGTTTCATTTGAGATTCTGCTGTATAAATCCGTGTATTGAGTTGAAGAAGTTCTGTAAATGGTGCAGAAAACATACTATTATATAAAGAAAAGAAGAAATAAATGAAGTTTAGGTTGTTTTTGGAGAAACTTATAACAGAACATCGGGGGTATAAGCTAATTGGAAAACTACCAGTTTCCAAAACTGGTCTTCTAGGTTCGAGTCCTAGTACCCCCGCATAATGAGAAGTTTTTCACTTGACAAACCTCTATATCTTTACTAAAAAAGAATTAGTACCTTACAAGGGAGAGAAGAGAATGAAAGGAAGGGTGGAAGGTATGCCAAGGAGAGTTTTCCCGATACCTTCGCTTGAGACTTGGTCTCAACTGATTTTTTAGGGAACTGTCCCTCGCTTTTCAGTTTTGACCAGTCGACGGGTCGCGTAACGCGCTCTTCAGGGATCTAGGTAATCCCACTTTCATTCTTTTCTCTTCTATTTTTCTTGATGGGCCTTAATAAAAGGCCCTTTTTTATTGAAAAAGGGGATGGGATATACTATTATAGAGTATATGTCCGTATTGGAGATAAGAAAATTCAGAGATCCTGTCTTGAGGAAAAAATCTGAAGGAGTAGATAAAATAGATTATCAATTTCTGTCCGATCTTTCAGAAACCATGGTTAAAAAAGACGGTATCGGTCTGGCTGCTCCCCAGGTAGGCGTCTCAAAAAGGATAATTGCTGTAATGGATCCTGAAAAAGGAAAGCCCTTGGTTTTAATAAATCCTGTAATTGTTAAAAAGAGCAAAGAGAAAGAAACGGGAGAAGAGGGCTGCTTGAGCTTTCCCGGCATATTTTTGAAGGTAAAAAGAGCCAAAGAAATAGAGGCGGAAGCTTTAAACAGAGAAGGGGAGAAGATAAGCTTTAAGGCTGAAGGCTTGGCTGCCAGAGTGATACAGCATGAAATAGACCATTTGGACGGCATTTTATTCTTTCACCGCTTATGCTTCTTGAGAAGAATTCTCTTTAAGATAAGGCATCCTTTGTTATGAGCTTGATTGATAATTTAGTAAAAGAGGGCTGGCTTAAAACAGATAGGGTAATAGAAGCTTTTAGAGAGATAAAGAGGGAGGACTTTATGCCAGAGGAGATAAAGAAACTGGCTGAAGTCAACGAGGCTCTTCCCATAGGAGAGGGACAGACGATCTCCCAGCCCCTGGTTGTCGCTTTTATGATAGAAAAACTTAAGGTTTCAGAGGGGGACAATGTTTTGGATATAGGTTCTGGATCAGGCTGGACTACAGGCATACTTTCTTATCTTGTCGGGAAGAGAGGAAGAGTTACAGCTCTAGAAGTTGTGCCGGAATTGAAGGAGTTTGGGGAAAGAAATGTTTCCAAGTACAACTTCATTAAGAAAGGAATAACCCGGTTTGTTCTGGCTGACGGAACAAAAGGATTCAAAAAAGAGGCGCCTTTTGGCAGAATATTGGTTTCGGCTGCGGTTCAGGGGGAGATTCCTCCTGCCTGGAAAGAGCAGCTTAAAGAAGGAGGAATTATTGCAGCCTCTGTCAGGAATTCTATCTGGGTTTTGGAGAAAAAAGAAGAGGAGTTTAAAAAAGAGGAATATCCGGGCTTTGCCTTTGTTCCTTTAGTTGAAAAATGAAACAGATAACAGCTATCATTTTAATAATTGTCTTGTTTTTCACAGTTTTTCTGGCTACTGGAATTTATCTGCCTTTAGATGAGGATTCTGCAAAAGAGGCGGAGTTTCTCATTAAAAAGGGAGAAGGAGCAAAAGAGATATCTCTGAATTTGAAAGAAAAGGAGTTGATCAGGTGGAGCTCTCCTTTCCGCCTCTATGTTTTGTTAAAAGGGGTAGGCGGAGAGCTTAAAGCGGGAAGGTATCTTCTTTCTAAATCTGAGAACGTTCCCGAAATGGTGGATAAGTTTTTTTCAGGGGATGTTGTCAAAGAAGAGATAACTGTTATTGAAGGATGGAATCTTAGGGATATAGGTTTTTATTTTGAGAACAAAGGAATGTTTATGGCAGAGGAGTTTTTTGAGAAAGCAGGATTTCCGGCAGTTGATTATTCTAGGGCCGCTGATCTGCCAGAGCCCTTGGCTTTTGACTATGAACTTTTAAGAGAAAAACCGGATAGAGTGGGCTTGGAGGGTTTTCTTTTCCCTGATACTTATGAGATATATCCTGATGCTTCTTTGGAGGAAATTATACAGAAGATGCTTGATAATTTTGAGAAAAAGATTTCTTTAGAGCTCAGAGAAGAAATTGGAAAAGAGGGGAAAACTGTCTTTGATGTTGTAACAATGGCTTCCTTAATAGAGAAAGAGGTTCAGAGTTTGGAAGACAAGAAATTGGTATCTGGAATTCTCTGGAAAAGGATGGAAAATAATGTTCCTCTTCAAGTGGACGCCACCATAACCTATGTTACAGGGAAAAAGAGCGTTAATGTTTCAAAAAAAGAAACTGAGATTGACTCTCCTTTCAATAGCTACAAATACAGAGGCCTTCCCTTGGGGCCTATCTGTAACCCGGGCCTGGAAAGCATTGAAGCCGCTCTTTATCCTAAAGAAAGTAGTTTTTGGTATTATTTATCTACCCCAAAAGGGGAGACCGTATTCAGTAGGAGCTTGTTAGAACATAACAGAGCTAAAGCAGAATATTTGAAATAGAGGTATTGACAGCGTTTTTGGGTGTGGTAGGATGAAACCACAAAGACAAAATAATTCTTAAAGCCATGCCTAAAAGAAAACAAAAGTTTGGGAAAAAACTAAAAGAAAAAAGAATTGAAAAAGGATTAAGCTTGAGAAAAATCTGCCGAATGCTGAATTATGATCCGAGCAACTGGAGCAAGATAGAAAGAGGAATAATTTCTCCTCCTTCCGATGAAAAAATTCTAAAAAAATGGGCAAAAGCTCTAAGTTTTTCTCGAGAAGAAACCCAGGATTTTATTGACGAGGCGAAAATAGCTCAAGGGGTGATTCCTGAAGACATTCTGTCTCGGAAAAACGCGGCGGAATATCTTCCCGCTTTTTTTAGAACGTTGCGGAATAAAAAACCGACAAAAAAAGAAATAGACAAACTGATAGAAACTATAAGGAAGTCCTAGATCAGTTTTAGAAATTGCTTTGAACGAAGTTAATAACAGCAATTGATATATTTTATTGAGCTGTTTTTAATAAACTGCTATAATTAAATAATGGTAAAAGTTGCCTTAATTATAGCTTTTAGGGACTTTAGAGACGAAGAGTACTTTATACCCAGAGAGAAACTGGAAGAAGCAGGATTTGAAGTTTTAACAGCAAGCACCTCAAAAGGGAAGGCTTTGGGCAAGCTGGGGGGAGAAGCAGAATCAGATCTTTTGATTGAAGACCTTGATGTTTCAGACTATAACGCCGTTTTATTTATAGGGGGTCCCGGCGCCCACAAGCTTATTGAAAACGAACAATGCCGCAGAATAGCCAGGGAAGCTTTAAAAGAAGAGATAGTTCTGGGAGCTATCTGCATAGCTCCGGCCATCTTGGCTAGAGCAGGCGTTTTAAAAAGAAAAAAGGCCACTGTTTGGTCTGGCGCTATGGATAAGTCAGCTGTTAAGATATTAAAAGAAGAGGGGGCAGATTATCTTCCCGAGCCCCTTGTTGAATCGGATAATGTTGTTACAGCTTCAGGCCCTGATTCAGCCCAAGCTTTTGCCGAGAAAATAATAAAGAAAATACAATGAACGAATCTTTTGATATTATAGCCAATCTTCCTGCTGTTATCTTTGCTTTGCTCTTTTTTGTTAGTTTTGTTTTATGCTTGCGGGGAGGCATTATTCTTTTGAGGAGAAGGCCGGAGAAGATGGAAAAGGGGAGAAAGCTTTTGATAAGAGGGATAATTTTCTTTTTCATTATTGCTCTTGTAGCTCTGGTTTTCTATTTGGTGAGTTATCTGCTTCAGACATGGTATCTTTCAAAAGCCAAAAAGGGGATAGGGGAGTTTCCTGCTTCAGCTTCTGTCAATTTTCCCTCTTCTCCTGAATTTTTAAAAATAGAGGGGCATTATTTCAGAGGCCCTTATTCTCTCAATGATACCGGCTTTATAGAGGAGAAATGCGTTTATGCTGTCTTGTGTCCAAAAGAAGAAGGATATGATAAAATATATATAGGGGAGGGAAGCAGGATATACCTTAAAGATTCAATCAGGAAGGCTTGCTGGCTTGAAAACTGCGATAGGGATTTGGAGGTGGCTATTTTATGGACTCCTATAAATTCTTACAGTCCTGCTGAAGCCAAAAGCATTAGAAAAAGCATAGAGGAGAAGGTGAACCCTCCTTGTTTAGAAAAATAAAAAGATATTAAAATGGACACTTCTTTTATTGACAAATTCACAATAGAGAGAAACCTTTTATACATCATAATAGCTGCTGTCTTAATAGTATTCGGCTTTGTCTTTTATCTTTTCTATTCTCATTTTACAAAGAATATTGAAGTTCTTTCTCCCAACGGAAGAGAAGAATGGAGAATAGGGGAGAGCTATAGGATTAAATGGGACTCTCGGGGGATAGACAGGGTAGGCATTGTTTTATTCAAAGGGGCAGAGCCCAAATGGATAGCCAAAAATGTGGCTGCAGGGAATGAAGAGTATGAATGGAGAATACACGCCGGCCAGGACTACAGAGACGACTATTGGATAGCTGTCTTTGAATACCCTTGGCAGGAAGGCAATGTTATTGATTATTCAGACGGAGCTTTTGCTGTTGTCTTTCCGGAGTTTGCCACCTGCGACGGCGTTTCTCTTCAGAGCGAGTGGCCCTATATCCCCAGCGATTATCCTAATTTAAGAAGGGTCTTTATAACAGAGGAGAAATACCATGGCAATTTAGGAGGACTGACGGAAGCTGACAAGAAGTGCCAAACAGAAGCGGGAAACCTGGGATATGACGGAGAGTGGATGGCTTTTATCGGGGGAGACAGCGATCAGGAGACAGCTCTTGAAAGAGTGAGAAACACAGAGAAGGGGACAGAAGGCATTTTTGTCGAAGCCCAGGCGGAAGCTGTCTTACTGAGAGGGGACACCTGCCACCGCCTTTTAGGGAAAAACCTTACCGAATTCTTAGAGAAGTTTTCAGCCGGAAAAGAAATGAATCAGAAAAGCCTCAGCGAAACCTTTTATCAGAAGTTCGGCGAAGTATGGCTGGGCAGGGTTTCAGCTCAAAGCAAAAAGAACTGTGAAATTGTAGATTCTGTGGCTTCAGATCCCTATGTTAATTTAGCAGAGAAGTACACCTTTACTGCCACCTGCCAGAACTGGACAAGGTCAGAGAAGTTTGTGGAGGGATACCCTGTTCCTATAGGAGCCTCCAAGCCGGTCTTTCCGACCTGCTACACCCCTCAGGGAAAGTCAACAGACGCTGTAGCTTCCGGTGCTTTGGGGTTGGGCCAAACAGTCACCAAGTTTACTCCCTTTCAGGGCAAGTACTGCAACTCCCAGCAGAGATTGATTTGTATTGAGAAATAGGGGTTGACAAAACATCTTAAAAAAGTAAGATAAGATTATACAATTTAAAGCCGCAGACAATGGGTATCTTTTTAGAGTAAAACCCATCGAGGCAAGGTATTTTTTATGCTGTCTGTGGTGACAGCTATTTTTTATGGCTAAAACAAAAGAAGAAAAAGAAAAAGCTTTAGAGGAGATAAAAAAGGATATTGAAAACCAGCAGGCTCTGGTCTTTATTGACTACTCTGGATTAAAAGCAGAGGACATTTTTGATCTTAGAGAAAAGCTCAAAGAAGCAGGCTGTTCTCTCAAGGTGGTTAAAAAGACCCTGGCTAGAATGGCTTTTAAAGAGAAGGGTTTAAATTTGAAAGAAGAGAATTTAGAAGGGCAGCTTGCTGTTGTATTCGGTTTTGAAGATCCTGTTATGCCCGCCAAAGTCCCCTATAACTTCTCTCAAAAGAAAGAAGGCCCCAGGATTTTGGGAGGATTTCTGGAAGAAGAATTTAAGAACGCAGAAGAAATAATCACATTGGCCAAGATTCCTTCAAAGGATGAACTTTTAGCAAAGGTCGTAGGGAGCATATCAGCTCCAGTTTCCAATTTTGTAAGAGTGTTACAAGGCAATTCAAGGTCTTTGATTTACGCTTTAACAGCTATTAAAAACTCTAAAAGCTAAAAATTATGGCAGAAGAAAAAAAAGAGGAAGCTAAAGCTCAAGAAGAAAAGCCTCAAAAAGAAGAGAAGGAGGAGGCTCCTGAGGAAGAAACTTCAGAAGAGGTAGAGGTTCCTGAGAAGTTTAAAGATTTTGTGGAGAAGATTGAAAAGATGAGCGTTCTTGATCTGGCAGAGCTTGTTAAGATCTTAGAGAAGAAATTCGGCGTTTCAGCTTCAGCTCCTGCAGCTCCGGCTCCAGCCGGAGGACAGGAAGGAGGAGAGCAGGCAGAAGAGAAGTCAGAATTTAATATTGTTTTAAGTTCTGTAGGAGAGAAAAAGATAGAGGTTATCAAAGTAGTGAGGGATATTACCCAGAAAGGGCTGAAAGACGCAAAGGATCTGGTGGATTCTGCAACTTCAGAGCCCCAGACTATAAAGGAAGGGGTTAAAAAAGAAGAGGCGGAAGAGATGAAAAAGAAATTTGAAGAAGCAGGAGCCAAAGTGGAATTGAAATAGGAAATAAGAGAGAGATACACATAGAAAAAAGCAGAGGACTAGCCTCTGCTTTTTTCTTAACCATCTCTTGACAAATGTTTTAAAGTTTGCTATTATACAAGATAAAGCATAACTTTAAGTTATGCTTTTTAAATGAAGTAGAATAAAAAGAGGTTATACCTGGGCACCTTGTTAGATTGGTTTTTCCTCCCTAATTTGGTGCTCAGATATAACCTTTTTTTATATCAAAAAAGCTTTACTCGTTTATCCCTTGACAGCCCTCTTGACTTATAATAGGATTACACTATTATAGAATTATAGCATATAAAACCCATCTAGAGGAGGAACTAGGTAGATGAATAGTGTTATCTAAGAAACATTTAGCCAAAGAATTTTTCGTCAGAAACTTCTCCGGAAGAGAGAGGTTTTATTTTTGAGATTTATCTTTTTTCTTGACATTTTGAGAAAGAAGGCTAAATTGGAAGTAGAGAGTTGCTATCTTAATAATTTATTTATTAGCTTATAAATCAAGACGATTTAGTCAATTGCCTTTAAAATAATAATAAAAAATAATAACAAAAATACTATGCGTAGTTTAATATCTAAAGTTCAAAGTAATATTAA
>CAZYOI010000018.1:0-11147 GCA_964648705.1 uncultured Candidatus Saccharibacteria bacterium
GACTCTAAAACCAAAAGAAAAGCTATTATAGGGAGAACTAAAATGGAATCTGTTAAAAAAGCTACCACGGTTAAAACAGCGCACAAGCCCATCATTCCCGTTTCTCCCATATAGAACCTGGCCGGAGGTATATTAAACCATAGAAAGGCCAGAATAGCCCCTGACAAAACAGTGCAGAAAGCAGCCAAGTCAACCTGGCCCCTAAAAAGGGCTATTCCGGCAAAAGCTCCGAAGATAACGGCAAAGACCCCTCCGGATAAGCCGTCTAAACCATCTATCACTCCCCCGCTGTAAGTAGCCATCATTACAAAAAGAAAAAGAGGAATATACCAAAAGCCAAAGAAAATATCTCCGTTTCCGGGAATATGAATAGTGCTGTATCCCAGCTTAGAGTAAAACCACCAGCCCCCTATCAGGCCTATCAAGGCCATCAAAACCAGCCTGTATCTCAGCTTCAAACCGCCTCCTACGTATTTTCCCCTGCTAAAGACAACCAGAATATCATCTAAAAATCCGACTAGAGAAGCTGAAACCAAAGCAAAGAAAGGAAGCCAGGTCTGGCTTCTGCTGAAAAAGTTCAGCTTCTCAATCCACCAGTTATCAGAAATGATGCCTAAAAGGAAAAAGAACAAAGCTAAAAACAAAGTGGAGACCCATATTAAAAGCCCCCCGAACCTGGGAACCTTTTTCTCTCTTTCTTTATGATACTTTCTGAAAACAGGAACTTCCCTGCCATCAATAGACTTTTCCCTTGTTTCCTTTTTCCAAAGGCGGTATCTATAGAGGATATTGGCAAGAGGCGGGGTCAGTAAAAAAGAAAGGGCGAAAGAAAAAGTCCCTAAAATGAATATCTTTAAAACGTTAACGGTCAGTTCTCCCATACATCTATCCTGTTAACATTCTTGATAATCTCTCTCATATCGGAGAACCTGTCCTGAGAGCCCAAAACAACATTAATAAAGAGCCTTCTTTTATCTTCTATTACAACAAGCAGGCATCCTTTGGCTTTAGGAGTCCATCCTGTCTTGCCCCCTGCTATTTCAGGAAGCTCTTTTAAAAGCTCGTTGGTGTTCTCCGGTATGAAGTGATGGACCAGGCCTCCCCTTTTTAGAACTTCAAAAGATTCCTTCTTTGTTATGGAAAAAATCTCAGGATGCTCTTTTAAGATATAGCTTGCCAAAAGAGCAAGATCCTCCCCTGTAGAAACATTTAAAGGACCTCCCGGGTTGTCAGGATCTAAGCCGGTGGGATTGGAAAACTCGGTATTTTTCAGGCCTATCTCTTTTGCGTAAAGGTTCATCATATCCACAAAAGCGCTCTTTCCCAAGGGAGAGGTTAAAGCATAAGCTGCGTCATTGCTGGATTCCATCAAAGCCATATGGGAAAGATTGTCCACGTTCAAAATATCCCCTTCTTTCAGATTCGACTTCCCGTCTCTTTCTACAGCTTTTCTGGAAACTGTTATCTCGTCTGACAATTGATAGCTTCCCTTCAAATCAAAAACGACTAACGAGGTCATTAACTTGGTCAAAGAAGCTATAGGCAGTTTTTTTGAAGAATTCTTAGAATAAAGGGGTTTGATCCCTTCTTCTGTCAATTCAGCTGAAAAGGCGGCTTCAGCTGAAATATCCAATTTCTCTGTTTTAGGCATAAGGTCTACTGCCCTGGCTGTCAGAATATCGGCTTCAGCTCCCATTTCCTCTGCCAAAAGGTTTTCAAGATGAAACTGGCCGGAATTGGCTAAAAACCAAAAAGGAACGCTTAAAACAATAGAAAGAAACAAAACAAATATTCTTCTCTTCATTTCTTCTTGGACTTTATTATTTTGATATTAAGCTCTTTTAGCTGTTTTTCTGATATTTCAGAAGGAGCGCCTGTCATTAAGGCCCTGTTGTCTCCCGTTTTAGGGAAGGCAATAACCTCTCTGATGCTCTTTTCATTTCTCATCAAAGCCAGAAACCTGTCCAGACCCGGAGCTATTCCTCCATGAGGAGGAGCTCCGTATCTAAAGGCCTCCAGCATATGCCCGAACTTCTCTTTTATCTCCTCTTTCTGGTACCCTATAATTTCAAAAACAGCTTCTAAGGCCTCTGCTTTATGGTTTCTGATGCTTCCTCCTCCCAGCTCCCAGCCGTTCACAACTATATCGTACTGGGTGGTCAGAATGCCTCCTATGTTTCTTTTTTTAACCAAATCCTCCCTAAATTCCTCTTTGGGGGCGGAGAAAGGGTTATGGGTAAAAGTCCATCCTCCCTGGTCGTCTTTTTCAAAAAAAGGAAAGTCGATTATCCAGGCGAAAGCTAAAAGATCGGGGTCTTCTTTGTCTTTTCTCAAATCAGGCCTGTCTGTCCCGTATTTATCCATGGCTTCTCTGTAGCTGATTCTGGGAAAAGGGGTTTTCTCTATCTTCTTTTGGGGAAAAAGCTCTTTGACTGTCCGGATAAAAAGCTCCTCTGCCAGCTTCATTATATCCTCCTGCTCTACAAAAGACATCTCTATATCAAGCTGGGTATGCTCTGCCTGCCTGTCCGCTCTGGGATCTTCGTCTCTCAGGCAGCGGGCTATCTGGAAATACTTCTCTATGCCTCCGACCTGCAAAAGCTGCTTGTACTGCTGGGGAGACTGAGGCAAAGCGTAGAACCTGCCTGGCTGGAGGCGGGAAGGAACAACAAAGTCTCTAGATCCCTCGGGAGTGGATTTGGTGAGAAGGGGCGTCTCCACCTCGACAAATCCCCTCTCAACAAGATAGTTCCTTATAAAGTGGATTGTCTTGTGGCGAACAAGAAGGTTCTCTTTCATTCTTTTTCTCCTCAGGTCAAGATATCTGTATTTCATTCTCTTCTCTTCCGATATTTCATAACCCTCCCCTTCTACAGAGAAAGGAGGAGTTTCCGCTTCAGAAAGAACATTTATTTTCTCAACAGCCATTTCTACCCCTCCTGTCTCCAAATCGGGATTTACCATCTTCTCGGGTCTTTTAGACACTTTCCCTTCCACTTCTATCACCCACTCGGATCTTATCTTTTTTGCTGTCTCGTAAGCTTCCTCGTTTTCGGGTCCAAAAACCAGCTGCAAAAGGCCTTCAAAGTCCCTAAGGTCGACAAAGATAATTTTGCCGTGGGATCTGACAGTGTTTACCCATCCGGCCACCTTAATCTTCTTTCCAATATGCTCTGAAGCTTCTTTTGTATATATTCTTTTCATTAAACCTATTATTACAAATTATTTTGATTTTGGAAACACCTAAGGTGTTGACAAAACGAGAATATAGTATAAAATGGCATTATCGCTCGTTGAAAACCAGATCTAAGGAGAAAAAATGAGCAGGGAAAAGAGGCGGTGTCTGGGTTTAAATTGCCAGAAAATGGTTGAAAAACCAGACTGGTTCTGCCCTAAATGCAAAGCAAGGAAAAAGAAAGCTGAGAGGGGCTGGGGCAGGCTGCTCCGGGCAAAATCCCCCGGAAAAGAAAGGAGGAGAAAGGTAATATCATGAAAAAAGGAAGCTTCTGGCTGGGACTTCTTCTCTCTATTCCTGTGGGCATTTCGGTCCTTGTCCTCTATTATCTTTTTGTCTCTCTCTGGCAGGCGGTTTTCCCCTAAAAAGGAGGAAGCTATGAGGATCTGGATTATAGCGATCCTCGCCTACCTTGCTCTTTGTTGAGTGCGGCAACCTCCGCACTCTTTTTTTTAACTAAAAGGCGCTACCCTTTAAAGATAGCGCCGGAATCTTCAACTACTGGCTAGGCTGCTGCGGCGGTGTTGGAGGACCTTCCGGAGGAGTAGGTCCGCCTCCTTCTTTGCTCTTTTTCCTCGTAAGAAGGTAAATTATTAAACCGATAACTACAACCGCTACTATTATCCAAATAACTGTTGACATAATTTCTGATTAATTAACAGTTTTTAATCGACCTTGTTTTTATCCATCTTATACTATTTTCTCTTTTTTAACCCCTTTTTGTCAAACTCCCTGTGTGGAAAACTTCTCAGCCAATCTATAGATATCCCCCGCCCCCATAATAATAAGAATCTCTCCTCCTCTGAGGTTCTCCTTTAAATACTGCTCTACTTTGTCTTTAGAGAGATAAAAAACAGCTTCTTTCTGAATGCTGTCTGCCAGCTTTTCGGCGTTCACCTTCTCTCTGATTTCCTTCTCTTCTCTTCCGGCAACATCATAGACATCTGTAATTATTATCTTGTCCACCGGAGCTTTAGAGAACGCTTTGACAAAATCTTTAAAAAGATAATAAGTTCTCTGATATTGATGAGGCTGGAAAAGGCACCAGATTTCAGCGTGAGGATATTTCTCTCTGGCAGCTTTCAGGGTAGCCCTTATTTCTGTCGGATGATGGGCATAGTCTGTAATAAGGGTGAACTTCTTATCTCCTGCAGCCCCTTCTGATACCTCGAATCTTCTCCAGCTCCCCCTGTATTCTGAAAGGGACTCAAAGACGGTTTCGTCAGGAATCTTAAGCAAGCGGGCTATTCTCAGGACAGCCAAAGCGTTATAGACATTATGCTCTCCCGGAACCTTTAAGCAGTCCTTTAACCTCTCTGACTCTTTCTGCTTGATGCTGAATTCTTCTATACTCGCTTTATCAAGGTTTCTTTTAAGCTCTGATATGTTTTTATCATCTCCGTTTAAAACCAAAACTCCTTTTTCTTTAAGATTAGAGGCGTATTTTGAATAAGTTTCAATAATATCTTCCATATCGTTGTAAAAATCCATATGCTCTAGCTCAATGTTGTTCAACACGATTATGTCAGGATGATAGTTCAAAAAAGAGGCGCCCCATTCGTCAGCTTCAATCACCAGATAAGAGCTTTTTCCCGCCCTGAAATTGCTTCCTTCAAACTCTTTCAACCTTGTTCCTATTATTACGGTAGGATCTAAACCTGCCTTTTTCAAAACCAAAGAAAGCATAGCGCAGACAGTGCTCTTTCCATGGGTGCCGGAGACAGCAACGGTGTAGTAATCTTTTGTTATCTCCCCCAGAGCTTCAGGATAGCTCTTTATTTTAATATCCCTCCTTTTAGCTTCTTTTAACTCCGGGTTTTCTTCTTTAACAGCCGGACTGTATACAAGAAGATCAATCCCTTCCGGAAGATTTTCTTTTTTATGAGAACCTATAAAAACCTTTATTCCTTTTCTCTCTAAAAGCTCTATTATTCCAGAAGAAACTAAATCAGAGCCGTAAACCTTATGGCCCCTGGACAAATAATACTGAGCTAAAGCAGATGTTCCTATTCCTCCTATTCCTATAAAATAAACCTTCATAATGGATGAGATTCTAATAATGTATAAACAGGTCCTCCTCTCTTGAGCTGGCTTTCCATAATATCAACAGAATTGACGGTAAACTCCAAGCTGATATTCCTTTTTACCTCGGGCCTTTCCTCCGGCTCTATCTTCCTGAAATGCCATTTTTTAATCCTTCCCAAAGTAATATGAAGCTCAAACTTCCTCCCCTCCCCCATTATCTTCTCTTGAAGCTTTTTTTGGAGAGAATCCAATTCCTCTGTTTTTTCTCCTTTGGCCCAGACCATTCTGGGAGGCATCTTGCCGGGAGGCCCGTAATCTATCCTGTCCAGCTTTAAAGAAAAGGGGGCTTGCTTGGAGGCCGCCTCTTTCACTTTATAACTTATTTCAGCTAAGTCCTCGTCTCCTGACAGACCTACGAAAACCAAAGTAACATGGAGATTCTCCGGCTTTGTCCACCTTATAGCTTCCCTATTCTCTCCGAAAACAGAAGTAATCTCTTCTTGAATAGAGCTTAAGCTTTTTTTAAGAGAAGAAGGCAGATTTAAAGCTATAAATATTCTTCTAGGCATATTAATAAATTCTATCAAATAAAAAGAGGCCTAACAATGTTGATTAATTGTAAAAAAGGAGTAGGATGAAAAAAGAACCTTAAAAAAAAGGAGGTGAACGATGGATATACAAGAAGGAACTTTTGTAATAGCCCTCCCCTACAAGGAAATCAAAGCTCCCTGCAAAGGGGTAGTGGAAACCGTTCTGGAAGGCGGGATGCTTAAAGTTATCACTGAAAAAGAAACTTATTATGTACCAGACAGAACTGTTATTCCTCTTTTTAAAACCGAAGCCAAAAACCCGAAAGAAATAGACAATACCCGGCTTCTGGCCTGGATCATCAAAAACCTTCCTTACAGAGAAGAAGCTCTGCCAAACCTTTCCAAGAACCTATTGGTGGTAGTTGCCCCGAAACAAGGAAAGCCCCCTCAAGCCTGCTGGGGGTTGATTAAGCAGAAAACCACCGGAGGGAACTACGATGTGAGGGTGGGCTTTAAGAAATCTCTGTTTGCCGCTCCAGACCAAATTATTCCGGTAATAGAAACCGACGGATCCTTCCGAGGACCCCACGCCGCCGTAAGAAAAGAACTGGATAAAATTATCCTTCAGCTTCTCTTGCAGCTCCGTATCTACGACAAAAGACACTCTCTTAGCTTTTTAATAAAAGCCCTGGAGAGTCTCCAAAAGGCCTGAGAAATCAGGCCTTTTTCTTTTAACCAAAAGTGATAGAATAAAATAATGAAGTTTTCCATTAAAAGAAAAGATAATACAACAAATATGATGAGAAGAATAGGATATCACTTTAAAAAAGGAGATAATCCTTCTTTTTATCGCCCTCTTGACAGAGGTGATTTTCCAAGGTTCCACATATACCTAAAAGAAAAAGATGATGAAATAATATTCAACCTCCATCTGGATCAGAAAAGGCCTGTTTACAAAGGAAGCTCTGCTCACAGCGGAGAATACGATTCAGATGTTGTTAAAAAAGAAACAGAGAGAATAAAAGGCATCCTCCAATGAACAAGAAAATAGCTAAAATACTATACGAGATAGAAGAATATCTCAATATTAAAGGAACAGCTTTTAAGCCCAAAGCCTACAGAAAAGCAGCTGAAGCCTTGGAAAATCTTAAAGAAGATGTAAAAGATATATATCAAAAAGAAGGAATTAAAGGACTGGAGAAAATAGACGGAGTGGGAAAAAGCATAGCTAAAAAAATAGAGGAATTCCTAAAAACAGGAAAGATAAAATATTATCGGGAGCTGAAAGAGGAAACCGCTGTAAGGCAGATAGTAACCCACTATTTTAAAACCAAGGGCTTGAGCTTGAACAAGCTGAAAAGAAGCGCCAAAAAAAGAAAGATAATCTATTCCAGATATACAAAGCCCGCCAAACAGCTTTTAGAACTAGCGGGCTCTGTAGAAAAAGCCGAAAGAGCAATTGATAAAGTAGCTGATTGGGCTAAATCAAGAAATCTGGACTATACTATTGAAACCGTCTTTAAAAGATGGCTGGAGCTGGACAGATTAAAGCCCAAAGAAATAGTAAAGAAACCCTATTTTAAAGGAGATCCTATGATTTGGTCAGAATCAAAGAAAAAATGGTATGTAATAGACAAAGACGGAACCTGGCTTGAGTTTGCCGGAAAAAAAGAGGATATAGAGTGGAAAATAGAAGAATAAAAAAGGCCTTTTAAAAGACCTTTTTATCGCTTCCAAGCCCAGATAAGAAGAAGGGCCAAAAGAAAATAAGCGAAAACCATAGAGAGCAAAAAACCGAAAAGGGCGCCGATTATAAAATTAAGCCCGCAGAAGTAAAAAACAAGAGCGACAACTACAGCTATAACAGCGGAAATCCCAAAAACGTAATCGTACATATCTTTGAACATAGACTTTAAAGCCCAAAAGAAATTCTCTGAGAAAAGGGACCTGGAGGAATCTTTCATCTTTGTCTCCTTTTTGTTAAGGTAGCTTTAATAAAATTACCACGAGAAAAAGAAAATGTCAAAAGAGCTGAAAATTGTCTTTACGGGAAACCCGGAGTTTGCCTCTGTAATACTAGAAAAGCTTGCAGAAAAATACAGGGTTTTTTGGGTTGTAACCTCCCCTGATAAACCCTCTGGAAGAGGAAAAAAACTTAAACCTGTCCCTGTCAAAAAAACAGCTCAGAAACTTAACCTTCCAGTTTTTGAAACAGAAGACAATTCAGAGCTTTTCTTAAAATTAAATAAATTAAAGCCTGATCTTCTAATATCCGCTGCCTGCTCTCAAATACTTCCAAAAGAAATCTTGGACCTTCCCAAGTACAGAAGCTTAAATATCCACCCCTCCCTTCTTCCAAAGTACCGGGGCTGCTCCCCCGTCCAATCAGCCCTTCTCAGAGGAGATAAAAAAACAGGGGTTACTGTCTTTTTAATGACAGAAAAAATAGATCAGGGAAAAATACTGGCTCAAAAAGAATACAAAATAGGAGGAGAAAACTGCATTCAGCTAAAAAAGAAATTAGCTGAAATAGGAGCTAACTTAATAATAGAAACAATACCCCTCTGGATAAAGAAAGAAATAGAACCCAAAGAGCAGAAAGGCAAAGCAAGCTATACTAAAACAATCAAAAAAGAGGAGGGCCTTATTGATTGGAACAGTAAAGCAGAAGAAATCGAAAGAAAAGTAAGGGCTTTTTGTCCTTGGCCTTCTGCCTTTGCCTTTTTAGAAAAAAATGGTAAAAAGCTAAGATTAAAAATACTGGAAGCCGAAACAATAGAAAAGAAAAACCTGAAGCCGGGAGAATTATTTCTTTCAGGCAACAGCTTGGCTGTAAAGTGCGGAGAAAACGCTTTAAGAATAAAAAAACTTCAATTAGAAGGGAAAAAAGCTATGAGTTCTGAGGATTTTTTGAAAGGAAATTCAGAGATTATAGGAAAAATATTAAAATGATATCATATTCTCAATTAGAAAAAGGAGACAGAATAATAATAGAAAAAGCCCCCTATGAAATAATAGAGGCCTCTTCTATGTTCAAGGGAAGAGGCCATTCTGTCTTGCAGGTAAAATTAAAAAAACTTAAAACAGGAGAAATAATATCTAAGACAATTCGTCCCTCAGATTCTTTCAAAGAAGCTGAGATTACAAAAATAGATCTTAAGTTCATATATTCTCACAGAGGAGAATATGTTTTCTGCAAGAAAGAAAACCCCTCTGAAAGGTTCTCTTTTACCAAAGAGAAGCTGGGCTCTTCTGCAGACTTTCTTAAAGAGGGTTTAGAAGTTCAGGGAATAGTCTTCCAGGATAAAATCATTAATATAGTTCTTCCTGTTAAAGTTTACCTTAAGATAAAACAGTCCCCTCCCGGAGTAAAGGGAAACACCGCTGAAGGAGGAACCAAAACAGCAACCCTGGAAACAGGGTTTAAAATAAATGTCCCTCTTTTTATAAACGAAGGAGATATTATAGAAGTAAATACAGAAAAAGAAGAATACGTAAGAAGAGTAGAAAAAAACAGCTCCGGGCGCTAAAGACCGGAGCTTTTTATTGTTCTAGGAGAAAAAGGAACAGCTTCAATAGAATCTATCTTCAAGTTCGAATAAGGAAACTGGAAGAAAACCCAGAAGCCGCAGTTTTTGTCAAAATAAAAGCCCGAGAATTATCCCGGGCCTTGAAGGATCAAAGCTTTTTTAAGGCAGAAGCCAGAATGCTTTCTCTGGCTACTGGAGGAAGCTGATCAAGAATCCAATAGTCAGATCCCAGATCAAACCCCTGGTGAGCGAGAACCAAAAGAATTTCTAAGGCTCCCAGCCCTTTTTCCATCAAATCGTGCCTTCTTTCTCTCACTTTTAATCCTCTCTAAAGAACAAATCTGCAACACCATTGTCGCAGATTTTCCATATTAGCTTATTTCATCCAAAAAGTCAAGATCTCTCTGTTTCTCTAACTCTTTTTTCATCCATTCCAAAATGATGGGCTATTTCGTGCCAAACTACTCTTTTCACTTTTTCTTTTATCTCCTCTTTTGTTTTAGCTATCTTTTCAATGGGCTCTTTGAATACGGTTATTTTATCCGGAAGCACCTGGCCGTAATGCCTCCTTTTTGTCTGAGGAACCCCTTCATACAAACCAAAAAGAAGAGTATTCTTTTTAGCTCCTATTTTTCCTAACTGATAAGGGGAAGGCCTTTCTTCTATAACAATATCTACATTGTCTAGCTTCCTTAAAAACTTCTCTGGAATAGCTTTAATCCCCTCTTCTACCAATTTTTCAAATTCTTTATTGCTCATAATATCTAAATTATATCATAAAAAAACCCGAAGCGTGTTCGGGTTATTTTTTTAGGCAAAATGAGAAATCTTTTTGCCAAAAGTTCTTACAATATTGCCAAAAGTAATATCAGCAATTAACTCTTCTGAAAGGCCACAACTTGGCAGAAAATCCTCCACTATATGCCTGTAGTTATAAAGGGAGGGTATGCCGGAACTGTGAGGAGGAGCCAGTTTTTCTGATAAAGCATGGGGAGCATGATCTGTTTCTATCCAATCAACCTCTCTTCTTTTAACGCATTCTACCAAGGCCTCTCTGGTAGATTCGTCTCGCAGAGGAGGATTAACCTTGAAAAGATGGCCTAAAATGCCGATGTCCTGAATAGTGAAAGAAAGCGTAAGATGATGGGGGGTAACTCCGCAGGTAATCCTCATTTCCTTTTTGGCTTCTCTAACAAGAGAAACTGTCTCAGCGGAAGTCGCATGGCAGATATGAAGGTTCCCCATAAAACCCTCTTCTTTGGCAAAGGAGATCTGATCTCTTACAGAATTGGTTTCTGCATCGCGGGGCCTGGCAAAAGAGTGGGTCAGCGGGTTGGAGGGATTCCACAAACCGGGAATCAAGTCTCTTTCCCTCTCGCAGTGAACAGCCACTACTCCCCTATAATTTAGCCTGGCAAGCTGCTTGTAAACAGCTCTCTGCTTTTCTCTTTCGATAACAGCTAGAGGTCCTACTGATCTTCCGGCAAAAAGCTTAAGGCCGACAACCTCACCAAACCTTTTCCAGCATTTAACAGCATGGGCTACTTGAACCGGGTCGCCTGTAAGGCCGAGATAGAGGAAGTAATAGGGCTTTCTGTCTTTTGGAACCAGTTTTAATCTCTCTTTGAGAGAAGATTCGTCAATAACAGGAGGATCTGTATTGGGCATATCAAAAACAACTTTAACTCCTTGAGAATCTGCAATTTCGAAAACATGAGCTATTGTTTCTTTGTAAGCCTGCTTTCCGTCGCGGCAATGAACATGGGGGTCGATTCTCATCTTCCTGCTCCTTTCTTTTTAAGGAACCATAATACAACTTAACACTGA
>CAZYOI010000019.1:0-10524 GCA_964648705.1 uncultured Candidatus Saccharibacteria bacterium
AGCTATAATATTGAGAAAATATGCTTTGGCTCTTAATCATAATTTCCTCCTATTTTCTTTTTTCTATTAATTCTTTGGGGGACCGATACCTTCTTACAGGTCCCCCCAATCCCAAAAACTACTCTTTTTACGTGGGAGTTCTCGGAGTTTTAGCGGTTGCTTTGATTCCTTTTGTAAGCTTTTCTTCAATTTCTTTTCTAGAGCTTTTACTTTGCTTTTTAGCCGGAGCTGTCTTTGTTCTCTTTATCTTCTCTATTTTCACCGGGCTGGAAAAATACGAAGCTGCTACCGTCGTACCCGCTTTCGGGGGCCTTCTCCCCGTTTTTACTTTTGTTTTAACTTTTTTCTTTTCAGGGGGGAATACGGTTTTAGGGGGCTGGAATCTTGTTTCCTTTTTTGTTTTAATTATCGGCAGCTTCTTGATTACCAGAGAACCGGTAAAAGAGTTTTCTCTGGGAGCTTTAAAAATTGCCTTTGTTATAGCTTTGTCTGCTTCCCTTTATTTTATTTTAGCAAAATATGTTTATCTCCTTTTAGGTTTTTGGACAGGGTTTATCTGGATGAGAATAGGAACATTTTTAACGGCTTTGTTCTTTATCTTTTTTAGAGATGTAAGAGAGGATATTTTCAGGAAAAAGCCTGCCTTTAACAAAAAAACAGGATTTCTTTTTCTTTTTGTCCAGCTTATCGGAGCCTTGGCTTTCGTTCTCCAGAACTGGGCAGTTGATTTGGCCGGTATGGTCTTTCTGCCTGTTATCAACGCTTTAATGGGAGTTCAGTACGTATTTTTGTTTCTTTTCTCTTTTCTTCTTTCCTTTAAGTATCCCAGAATTTTAAAAGAGAAGATTTCAAAGAAAAAGGTTTTAAGAAAAGCTTTGGCTATATTGCTGATAGCCGGAGGATTAGCTTTGCTGTCTCTAAAATGAAGATTTTAAAAAACAGCTTGATTATTTTTTCTTTCTGTCTTGTTGCAGGCCTTCTTTTATCAGGATATATTTTTAAAGAAGGAGATGATATTATTATAGAAAAAGATCTTTTGGAAAACCTTTCTTTGGAACAGAAAATAGGGCAGCTTTTTATAATAGGAATAGAGGGCAAAGAATTAGACGAGAAAACTGAGCGTTTGATGCGGGAAGTAAAGCCCGGAGGGATTCTTCTTTTAGGAAGAAATATTGATAACAAAGAACAGCTTAAAAGGCTTGTTTCCTCTCTTCAGGAGATTTCTTTAGCTGAGACAGGTTTTCCTCTTTTTGTGGCAGCAGATCAAGAAGGAGGATTAATTTCCCGCCTTTCTTGGGTGGAAAGCACTCCCCAGTCTGAAGTTGGAGACGGGTATGAAAAAGGACTTTTAAGGGGGAAGCAGTTAAAAGAGTCAGGTGTTAATTTAAACTTGGCTCCTTTAGTGGAGAAAGCTTTTCCTTCCGACTTTATTTACGAGAGATCTTTTCAGGCAGAAGACAGGGAAGCTATCGAGAAAGCCTCAGGCTTGGTTAGGGGGCAGAAGGAAGCTGGCATCCTAACCTGCGTTAAGCATTTTCCGGGGTATACAGGGATTGATTTTAATCCAGAAGAAGATTTAGCTTTTAAAGAAAAGATTCCTTCTCTTCATCGTTTTAGAGAGGTTTTAAAAGAAGGTCCTGAGATGGTAATGATTTCCAACGCTGTTTACGGAGATGAAATTTTTTCAAAAAACGTTTTTAATCTTTTGAATTCAGATCTTGTTGTGATAACGGACGATTTATCTCAAAACTCCCTTTTAAAAGAGTTTTCTTTAAAAGAGATTGTGGTTTCTCCTTTTTTGGCAGGATCTGACATCCTTCTTTTTTCCGGCTGGAGATCTTCTGTGGAAGAAGGGGTTGAGGCTTTTAAAGAAGCCTTTGAGGAAGGGAAGATTGCAGAAGAAAGGATTGATTCTTCTGTTTTAAAAATACTAGAATTAAAAAATGAAATTTAAAACAGTTTTTGTCATATTTTTATTTCTAGTTTTAGGTTTTATTATTTTCTTTTTTATAGGTTTTCCTGAAAAAGAAGAAGATATTTTATGGGGAGTCAGCTTTTCTGAAAAGCACTCTTCTCAGATGGGTCTTGACTGGAAGAAAAATTATTCATCTTTACTGGACGATTTAAATATTAAAAGAATTAAAGTAGCGGCTCACTGGGATCTTTTAGAGCCCGAGAAAGACGAATTCTTTTTTGACAATCTGGATTGGCAGATTGAAGAAGCTAAAAAAAGGGGAGCCGAAGTTCTTTTGGTGATTGGCCTGAAGACTCCCCGCTGGCCGGAGTGCCACCTTCCGGAATGGGCTCTTTCTTTGGACGAAAAAGAGCAGAAAGAGAGAGTTTTGAATTTAATAGAGAAGACAGTTTCAAGGTACAGCAGAGAAAGTGCTGTCTGGGCCTGGCAGGTGGAGAACGAGCCCTTTTTTGATTTTGGGGAGTGTCCCTGGGAGATAGATAAAAAGTTTTTGAAGAAAGAGATTTCTCTGGTTAGAAACTCAGACGATTTGGAGAGGCCGATTGTTATTTCAGATTCAGGCGAGTTTTCCTTCTGGTTTAAGGCGGCAGGTTTGGGGGATATTGTCGGGACTACTCTTTACAGAAAGGTCTGGTCAAAGCAGATTAAGAGCTATTTTACCCATATCTTTCCCCCTGTTTATTATTCCAGAAGGGCTAAGCTGGTTAAGTGGGTTTTTGGAAAAGAAGTTATCTGCGTGGAAATGCAGGCAGAGCCCTGGGGGCCCCTTCTTTTGTACGATTCTCCTTTAAAAGAGCAGCTGAAAAGCATGGACCTGGAGCAGCTTAGAGAAAATATTGGTTTTGCCGGGAAAACAGGCTTTGATCAGGTTTATCTCTGGGGGGCTGAATGGTGGTACTGGATGAAAGAGAAAAAAGAGGATCCCAGGTTTTGGGAGGAGATAAAAGAATTAAAAGGCAGATGATATGTTAAGCATTGTTATTCCAACCCTAAACGAAGAGAAAGAGCTCCCTTTTCTTTTGGATTCTATTAAAAAGCAGGACTTTTCGGATTGCGAGGTGATTATAGCCGACGCCGGCTCTGAAGACAGAACCCTGGATATTGCCAGAGAATACGGCTGCAAGATCGTTAAAGGGGGGCTGCCGGCTCAAGGGAGAAACAATGGAGCTGGTTTTTCTTCCGGAGAGCTGATTTTGTTTTTGGATGCGGATATTGTTCTTCCTGAGGGTTTTTTAAATAAAGCTCTTGATGAGTTTGAGAGAAGGAGTTTGGATATTGCCACTTTCAATCTTCTGCCCAAGAAGAAAAAAAGGATGACCTCTTTTCTTTTTAATCTTTTTTACAACTGGCCCGTCTTTCTTTTAGAGAGGGTGTTGCCTCATGCTGCTATGGGAATTTTGGCAAGAAGAGAAGTTTTTGAAAAATTAAACGGCTTTGACGAAACAATTAGAATGGCAGAAGACCATGAGTTTGCCAGAAGAGGGAAGAAGATAGCAAAGTACGGAGTGATAAGATCTGCCGCTATATTTGTTTCTGAAAGAAGATTTGAGCAAGAGGGCTGGTTTAAGACGGTCTTCAAGTATTTTCTCTGCGGCCTTTATATGCTTTTTAAGGGGCCTGTCAGGTCGGATATCTTCGGCTTGGAGCTCCATAGATATTTTAAAGACAGAGAGAATAAGTTATAATGGAAATATGTACGAACTGCCTATTCTAAAAAAGAAAGGTTCTCTCTTAAAGAAGATGAAAAAAAGACAGGCTCTTTGGCTTGCTCTTTTGGTTTTTCTGGCCTCTTCTATTTTTGGTTTTCTGGCCGGTTTAGCTTCAGTTTATTTTTTGGTGCCGGAAGCCAGGGAGGCCATGGGCGGAGAGCTGGGCTTTCCCACTATAGTGGAGAAAGAAACCGTAATAGAGAAAGAATATGTTCCCCAGACTACCCACGAAGAAGCTATAATCCAGGTTGCCAGGGAGGTTTCTCCTGCCGTGGTCAGTATTGTTATTTCAAAAGATGTTCCTATCATTGAAAAGAGGATTGAGGAATTCGGCCCTTTTGAAATAGAGGTGCCAGAGCAAAAAGGATTTAAAAAGCAGGAAATCGGAGGGGGAACCGGCTTCATTGTTTCAAAAGACGGCTTGGTTCTGACAAACAAGCATGTGGTCTTAGACGAGGAAGCAGAGTATACGGTCTTTTTCAAGAATGGAGACAAGTATCCGGTCGAGGTTTTAGCCAGAGATCCCTTTCAGGATATAGCTGTTTTGAAAATAGCCCAGGAAGAGAGAGTGAACGAAGAGGGGGAAGTGGCAAAAGAAACCTTTCCCATCGTCAAGCTGGGGGATTCTGAAAAACTGGAAATGGGCCAGACAGTGATTGCTATAGGGAACGCTCTCGGCGAGTTTAAAAATACAGTTTCTGTGGGAGTGGTTTCCGGCCTGGGAAGAACAGTGACAGCTTCCGGAGGAGATTATATTGAAACTTTAGAAGACGTAATTCAGACGGATGCTGCTATTAACAGAGGGAATTCAGGGGGGCCTCTTTTGAATCTCAATAAAGAAGTAGTCGGCATTAATACAGCCATGGTCACCCAGGCCCAGAGCATAGGTTTTGCTATTCCCGTCAACAAAGCCAGGAGAGACATTGAACAGGTTAAAGAGCAGGGAGAGATTGTCTATCCCTTTTTAGGAGTCCGTTATGTGGTTATTAACCAGGAGATAAAAGAAGCAGAGGGTCTTTCTGCAGGCTACGGAGCTTTGATTATCTCCGGAGAGGCGGGAGAGTCCGCTGTAATGGAGGATTCTGCCGCAGACAAGGCAGGCATTGAGGAAGGAGACATTATTTTAAGCTTAAACGGAGAGAAGATTGAAGGAGAAAATACTCTGGCTTTCCTTATCAGGTCTTATAAGCCGGGAGACAAGGTGACTCTCAGGATATTGAGAAACGGCAAAGAGTTTAATTTAGAGGTTGTCCTGGGAGAAAAGAGCGGATAATTTATTTTTGTTAGTACAAACAGGGAAGCTCTTTTACAAAGGAGAAAGAAAATGGAAAAGGAAAGAGGTTTTTGGCAAGCGCTGGGAAGGAACCTGGCAGAAAGTCTGGTTTTCGCTGTCCTTATTTTTTGCATCTGGTGGCTTCTTTTGGGTCTTGGAGTTTTAGAGCCCGTCAGAGAGATAAAGTTGAACGGATGGGCTTTTAAGGTACCTTTTGTTTTTTCTAGGTGGGCGGATTTTGCGGCTATTTGCCTGTTCTGGCTGGTGCCTCTCTCTTTGCTGTCGGATTGCTACAAAAAGCTTTCAGAAGAGGCAGGGCTTGTCAATATTGGCATGGTTGTGGGAGGAGTAGCTGCTGTCTTCTTTGGAATAGTTTACTTTCTGATTGACAATTCTTTTCTGGTAATCTTCTCGGTTTCTGTTTTTCTGTCCTTTCTTTTCTCTTTCCTTTCTTATCTTATCCACGAGAGGCCTCCTTCCTACTGGAGAATGAATCTCGGTTATTCTGTCGTTCTGATGATAGTGCCCGGTTTCTGCTTCGGTTTCCTGTTTATGTTTGTTTTTTTTGCGGCTTCCTGGATAAGCTTCTTTCTGGGAGCTTTTCTGGGGCTTGTTATCCGTGTTTTCCAGGCTCTTTACTACAGAATATCTTACGGCAAGAACTGGAGAAGTTTTCTGCCTCTCTCCTGGCGTCTTTAAAAAAAGAGCTTCGGGTTCTCTGCTCGAAGCTTTTTTATTTGACATTTTCTTTTCAAGATGTAAAATGCTCCTTATGCTGCTCTTTTAGAACTTAAGCAAAGGAGAAAAGGATGCTAAGAACAGGAGAGAGGAGCGGAGGTTTTGGAGGGGTGACGAGCTTCAATTTTTCGGGGGAAGCTGTAATGCTTGACATCTCCCTTGGGGGAGCTTGTCTGCTTTGCCCCTTCCGTCCCCCTCAGGGGAGAGTGCTTGACTGGCAGTTTAAGCTGCCGGTCAGAGAAGGGAAGATTTCCTGCAAGATTAAGATCTGCTGGACCCGTCCCTGCGAGGACCAGCCGAACTATTATGTTACAGGATGCCAGTTTGTTGAAATTTCAGAGGAAGACCTGAAAAAGATAGAAGCTTTTATTGAGGAGCTTACTCCTGTTGTCGCTTCTTCTCCCAACTAAATCCGGGGATCACCCTCCCCGGACAGCTTCCCAAAGGGAACCCCTTTGGGAAGAAGCCCCTTCTTTTTTAAGGAGGGGCTTTTTTCACTTGACAGGAAAATTTAGTCTGTTGATATCTGTCGGGCTTGGGCCCAGAACCAAGATAGGGATTGTCAGGGGAAGCTTCTTCAGAGAGAAGGGGGAAGAATTCCTCTTTTTTCCTTTCCTATATGCCAAGAAGAAAGAGAGTAAAACAGAGTGGCCTTAATAGGGCCACTTTTATTTGATTTTGCTTCTGTTTTATGTTAAAAAGCATTATTATGATGAATATGCAGGGAGGAAATTTCACCCATAAAGCCCAGAAAGCTATTCTTTCTGCCCAGTCTTCGGCCCAGAGCAACGGCCAGCAGCAGGTAGACGCTTTGCATTTGCTCGGTTCTCTGCTTTCCCAGGAGGAGAGCGTGGTTTTGACTTTGCTTAAGAACCTGGGAGTGGATACAGACGATCTGGAAAAAAAGACAAAGAAGGCGATGACCCAGATTTCCACTGTTGCTTCTCCAAAGGCCCAGGGCCAGTTCTACCTGACTCAGGATATGGCCAAGGTTCTGGAAAAAGCCAGCAGAGAAGCTATGAAAATGGGAGATGAGTTTATTTCCGTAGAGCACTTGTTCTTGTCCCTGCTTGCTGTGGATACCAAAGCCAAGGAGATTCTGGACAAGGCCAGTTTTGTCAAGGGTTCTGGCAGCGCCGGGACTTTAGAGGTTTCCAGTCTTGATTACGAAACTGTTCTTAAAAGCTTGTCCAAGATAAGGGGAGGATCCAGAATTACGGATCCGGATCCCGAGTCAAAATACCAGGTAATTGAGAAATACACCAAGAGCCTGCTTTCTCTGGCTCGCCAGGGAAAGCTTGATCCCGTTATAGGGAGAGAGAACGAGATAAGAAGGCTGATGCAGGTCCTTTCTCGCAGAACCAAGAACAATCCTGTTTTGATAGGGGAGGCCGGAGTAGGAAAAACAGCCATCGTAGAAGGCCTTGCCCAGAGAATAATCAAGGGAAATGTCCCCGAGAGCTTAAAGGAAAAAGAGATAATCAGTCTGGATCTGGGTGCTTTGATAGCCGGGACAAAATACAGAGGGGAATTTGAAGACAGGGTAAAAGCTCTTTTAAAGGAGATTTCCAGAGCTTCAGGAAAATACCTTCTCTTTATAGACGAGCTTCACACCCTTGTCGGAGCAGGCGGAGCCGAAGGGGCTATCGACGCCTCCAACCTTTTAAAACCCGCTTTAGCCAGGGGAGAACTGAGGGCTATCGGAGCCACCACCCTGAAAGAATACCAGAGATACATTGAAAAAGATGCAGCTTTAGAGAGAAGATTTCAGCCTATTTATGTAAAAGAGCCCTCTCTGGCGGATACGATTTCCATTTTGAGGGGCATTAAGGAAAAATATGAAGTTCATCACGGCCTTAAGGTAAAGGATTCTGCTTTGGTAGCTGCGGCCGAACTTTCTTCAAGATATATTACAGACAGATTTCTGCCTGACAAAGCGGTTGATTTAATGGACGAGGCAATGTCTGCTTTAAGGCTGGAGATAGAGTCGGAGCCAACCAAGCTGGATGATTTGAAAAAGGAAATCCAGAAGCTGGAGATAGAAAAGGAAGCCATTAAAAAAGAAAAGGGATCTTCTAAAAGGCTTAAAGCTATAAACAGGTCTTTGGCCGATCTGAAAGAAAAAGCCAAGGAGTTTGAAGCCAGGTGGAAGGCAGAAAAAGATCTTATTCAGGAGATCAGGAATAAGAAGAAAAAGATTGATGATCTTACTTTCCAGTCAGAAATAGCCCAGAGAGAGGCGGACCTCCAGAAGGTAGCGGAGATAAAATACGGCAAGATACCGGAGCTTTTGAAGGATATAAGGAAAGCTGAAAGAAAGCTTGCCAGAATACAGAAAGGCAGGCAGATTCTCAAAGAGGAGGTTTCAGAGGAGGATGTGGCCAGAGTTGTTTCCAAATGGACAGGGATACCGGTTACCAAGCTGATAGAAGGGGAAGCCAGGAAGCTGGAGAATATGGAAGAGATACTTTCTAAGAGAGTAATAGGCCAGGCAGAGGCTATTTCAGCCGTCTCCAACGCTTTGAGGAGAGCCAGGGCCGGCATTTCAGAAGAAGACAGGCCTCTGGGCTCTTTTATGTTTTTAGGTCCTACGGGAGTGGGAAAAACAGAGACCGCCAGAGCTCTGGCTGAGTTTCTCTTTAACGATGAGAACGCTTTGGTTCGTTTGGATATGTCAGAGTATATGGAAAAGCATACTGTTTCCAAAATGATAGGATCTCCCCCGGGATATGTTGGATTTGACGAAGGAGGCCAGCTCACAGAAAAGATAAGAAGAAGGCCCTACAGCGTTATTCTCTTGGACGAAATCGAGAAGGCCCATCCCGACGTCTTCAACATTCTTCTTCAGATTTTAGAGGACGGAAGGCTGACTGACGCCAAAGGGAGGACAGCTTCCTTTAAGAACGCCATTCTGATTATGACCTCCAATATTGGATCTGAACATATAGCCAAAATGAGTTCTTTGGGCTTTCTGGGAGATAAGGGGAGCAGAGAGAAAGAGACCCTCAAGGAAAAAGTAATGGACGCTCTGAAAGAAAGCTTCAGGCCCGAGTTTGTAAACAGGGTGGACGATATTGTCATCTTCAACTATCTGGGAAAAAAAGAGATTAAAAAGATTGTGGAGCTTGAGCTTGATAAAGTCAAAGCTCGTTTAAAGAAGAAGAATATCAAGATGAAAGTGACAGAAAAAGCCAAAAAGCTTTTGGCGGAGAAGGGCTTTGATCCCAATCTGGGGGCCAGGCCCTTAAAGAGAACAGTTCAGCAGAAGGTTTTAAACCCTCTTTCTCTGAAGATTGTGGCCGGAGTAGCAAAAGAAGGGGAGAGGGTTTCAGTTGACGCTGAGAAAAAAGAAATTACAGTCAAAGCTCCTTCTGAAACCAGAAAGAAAGCTTCTGTTTCAAGATGAGAAAGATAATTTATTTGATTTTAGTTTTTATCTCCGGGGTCGGAGGAGGCGTTTTCGCGGACCAGATACTCTGGCCTTATTTTATAGAAAAGCCCCTTTTTTATGAATACAGCTTGGAGAGAAGGCCTGTTGAAGTAGTGGAGAAAAAAGAAATCGTTATTGAAGAAAACACGGCTCTCCAGAACAAAGTTTCCGAAGTGGAGAGGGCTGTAGCGGGAGTGAGAACAGAGACAGCTTCCGGCGTTCTTCAGGGCTCCGGTTTGATAATAACAGCAGACGGTTTAATGGTTACTTTCTCCGATTTAATCCCCAGAGGAGGGGATTTTTCTTTTTATGTGGAAGGGGAGACCCCTTCCTATCAGGTTTTGAAAAGAGACGAAGAGAGAAATCTGGCTTTAATTAAGCTGGATAAGAATAATTTGACTACTGTCGGCTTTGCCGAGTTTGGAAGCTTAAGGTTCGGCCAAAGGGTCTTTTTGGTGGGAAAGAACATAGAAAAGGGGAAGATTGTTGAAACAGTTAACGAAGGGATTATCAAGAAATACGATTCAAAAGCTATTAAAACAAATATTTTAGAGGGCCAGAGCCTTGAGGGAAGCCCTTTGTTTAATATCAAGGGGCTTTTGGTGGGATTGGTTAAGGTTGACTCTTACGGGCAGGTTTCAGCTCTTCCTGTTTCTGAGATAAGAGAGTTTACTGGATTCTAGTTTGACAGAATAAAATTTTATCCTTATAATCAAAACACATCAGGTACGGTGCCTGATGTGTTTCAAATTAGTTCTTTGTCATAACCCGTAAGGCGGGTAGAAAGGAGTAGTCGCGATGAGAGAGTCGACGGCGCTCAAGATGACCGAAGGCCAAGAAAGAGAGATTGTTCGGCTTTTTGAGGAGGGAGGAAGGTGGGCTTTAGGAATTGTCAAAGAAGAATTAAGCAGAGAGGAAGTCCAGCTTATTATCAACAAAGGGAACGAGCTTCGTGAAGATTTCCCTGAACTTCTCAGGAAGCTGGGAAAAGGCAAATTCCCCGACGAAGAAGTGGAGTCTTCCTATGTTTATCCTTCAGGCTACAGCTCCAAGGATATCACAGCTCAGACAGATATCCTTCAAGAGCTCTTCCCTGATACAGGACACGCCAAAGAAGAACTGGCAAAAGCCTCTCTTCCCAAGGGAGCAGAAGCCTTTTTCGCCATTCCCCAATGGCAAAAGCTCGGGCAAACTTACGAAGAAGCGGTTGAGAAGGTTTTCAAGGCTATCGCCTCAAAGAGAGCTTTCTGCAACTTCAGAAAAAGAGAACTGGGGCCTGACTATCTCAGAAGAAACGACAGAACAGAGAGAATGCTCCAGACTTTGGCTCAACAGCAAGGAACAGACATTCTCATTGTTCCCGCCCAGTTC
Source organism: uncultured Candidatus Saccharibacteria bacterium (assembly GCA_964648705.1). Lineage (GTDB taxonomy): Bacteria > Patescibacteriota > Minisyncoccia > Minisyncoccales > GWA2-38-27 > CAZDXV01. The sequence continues at coordinate 10,497 of CAZYOI010000019.1, forward strand.
GGTCTCAGACACCAAGGAAGGTCTGTCA
>CAZYOI010000020.1:0-10464 GCA_964648705.1 uncultured Candidatus Saccharibacteria bacterium
CTCCATTAAAGCTATCTCTTTTTCTGTTTTTATTGTAATCATTCTAAAGCTTTTAGAATATCCGAGAAAACATCAGATACAGACTGCTCTCCGTTAATTTTATTCAATTTTATTCCTTCCTTCTTTAAAATATCCAAAGCAGGATATGTTCTTTTTTTATATTCTTTTAGCCTGACCCTTATAGTCTCAGGATCGTCTAGTCCCTTTCTTTTTATCAACTTGGAACCGTCCAAAGGGCAGCTTTGAAGGTCTTTAGTTTCTTTATTATATAGAATGGGGTGGCGTAGTAATTCGCAGATTCTCCTGTGGCTATTCCTAAAAATAGTTTCCTCGGGAGATATTTCAATCAAAAAAAGATTTATATTATCCAATCCATAAGTCTCTTTCAGCAAAGGAACCATTTTTTTAGCTTCATAAGAAGTTCGAGGAGAACCAGAAAAAACTATTCCTTCCCCTTCTTCGAATAGTGATCTAATTTTCTTTTTTACAAAATGAATAACAAAAGGAGGATCCCAAACCTTACCTTCTTTCCATAGTTCTTTTTCCTTGTCAAAATAGTATTTTTCGCCTTCTTCTTCAACATATTCGTTCTTTGAAGCTTTTTCTATCTCTTTTTCTATAATCCCGCTTGTCTCAAAATGGTATAAATCAAACTTCTCTGAAAGCAATTCTGCCTGGGTCCCTTTGCCCGCTCCGGGAGGACCGAATAATATGATAACTTCTTTTGCCATGTTAAAATGTTTCGTATTCTCTCATCTGAAGCTGGGCGTTTATCTGCTTCATAGTCTCTAAAACGACAGAGACCACAATTAAGAGGGCGGTGCCCCCTACCAGAAACTGAAAACCGGCTATATTGGTAACCCCTCCGATAACAGCCGGCATAACAGCTATGGTTCCCAGAAACAAAGCTCCAATTAAGAGAACGCGGTTTAATATGTAATGGATAAAGTCAGCTGTCGGCTTTCCCGGCCTGATGCCCGGAACAAAGCCCCCCATCTTCTGCAGGTTCTCGGCAATGGACTTGGGGTCGAAAGTAACAGCTGTATAAAAATAGGTGAACAAGACGACCAGAATAAAGTAAAATATTCCCTGGCCCCAGGGGTTTTTCTGGGGATCAAAGAAGTCGGCTATAGTCTGAGCCACAGCTCCCAGAGTTCCTCCTGTCTGCCCGATAAAGCCCCCTATCATAACGGGAAAAGTCATCAAAGCCAAAGCGAAAATAATGGGAATAACCCCGGCAGGATTAACATTCAAAGGAATATAGGTAGAGACCCCTCCGTAAACCCTTTTTCCTTTCACCCTTTTGGCGTAGGAAACAGGAATATTCCTTCTGCCCTGGGTAATAAAGACAACCCCGGCTATAATCAAGACAGAAGCTCCGAAAAAGAGAAGGTAGGAAGGTATCTTTGAAGGATCCCAGGTAACAATCAGCTGCCTGATATTATTGGGGAAGTCGGCTATAATCCCGGCAAAAATCAAGAGAGAGACTCCGTTTCCTATTCCCTTCTCTGAGATAAGCTCTCCCAGCCACATCAAGAATATGGTGCCGGCCGCAATAGTAACCAGAGACCCTAAAAGAGCAAGAGGGCTCAACCGGCCTATTACGTTCTGCCTCTGGAACAAGGTAAGCATTCCGTACCCCTGCAAGAAAGCCAGAGGGACAGCCAGTAATCTCCCGTACTGATTGAACTTCTGCTTTCCCGCTTCTCCTTCCTCTTTGTACAACCTCTCCAGCTGGGGAAATATCATAGTTAAAAGCTGGAGAATAATGACCGAAGTAATGTAAGGACCAAGGCCCAGCATAACAATGGAAAGCTTATCCAAAGCTCCCCCCGTAAAAACATTTAAAAGCCCGAAAACCTGAAACTGCTCAAAAAAGCTTTTAAGGTTCTCGGGGTTGACGCCGGGCATAGGAATATTTGCCATTAGCCTGAAAACAGCGAAAATGCCCAATACAAAAATAATCTTCTTTCTGAGATCTTTTATCTTAAATATTTGAATAACCTTCTGATACCACATTAAGATATCTCTCCTCCTTTATCTTTAATAATCTTTTCAGCCGGAGAAGAAAACTTACAGTTCCTAAACTTCAAAGCTTTGTCAAGCTTTCCTTCTCCTAAAACCTTGACCTTTGGAGTTCTTCCTTTAATTCTACGAATTATTCTCCTTTTAAGCAAACTTTCCGGGGAAACAACTTCTCCTTCTTTAAAGCTTTTGTTAATAACATCCAGATTAACAACAACTGTATCGCTTTTTAAAACCTTAAGCCTGTACCCCTTCAGCTTGGGGTACCTTTTAATGGCCTCCCTGATTACGGGCTGGCCCTTCCTGGTCCCGGCTCGGGCTTTCTGCCCCTTTATTCCTCTTCCGGAAAAAGTTCCTCTCTTTCCTCCCCTGCCTATCCTTTTTCTCTTCTTTTTTATTTTCTTTAACTGATGAATCTGCATTTATTTCAAGATTATATATTTATTCCTTGGCGAAAAAAGCTTTGCTTATTTTCTAAGCTTCTTTAAAGCTTTAATAGTGGCTTTGGAGTTGTTTATCTTGTTGACAGACCTGCTTAAAACCTTGGAGGAGATATTCTTTATGCCGGCCAGGTTGCAGATAACCCTGACTGTTCCTCCGGCAACCAGACCCCTTCCTTTCATCTGGGGCTTTAGGAGAACCCTGGCTGCTCCGTACTTTGCCTTAACTGAATAAGGAATGGTCTCTTCGACTATGGGGACCTCTATCAAATCTTTCTTGGCTTTAGCGGTGGCTTTTTCTATCGCCTGGGCTACATCTTTTCCTTTAGCCAAACCCATTCCTACCTTTCCTTTTTTGTCGCCGACAATCATCAAAGCGCGGAATCTGACTCGACGGCCCCCCGCTGTCATTCTGTCCACCCTGCCCAAATCCAAAAGCTTGGAGTCGAACTCGTCCTTTTTCTTTTTGAATCTTCTTTTAAATTGTTTCCTTCTCTGCATCATACCTTAAGGCCTCCTTCCCGGGCCCCTTCTCTTAAAGCTTTTATTCTCCCGTGGTATTGATAACCTCCTCTGTCAAAAACAGCTTCTTTGATGCCGGCTTCTCCTGCTTTCTGGGCTAAAAGTTCTCCTACAAGAAAAGCTTTGGCTGTCTTCCCTTTCAAGCCCTTCTTGGCTTTCTTTTTTGAAGAAATTTCCTTGTCTGAAGCTAAAACCAGGGTTTGGCCTTTGTCGTCGTCTATCAGCTGAGCTTCAATGTGCTTTGAAGAACGGAAAACAGAAAGACGGGGTTTTCTAAGAGTCCCCGAAATCTCAGATCTGACTCTTTTATGCCTTCTTTTTCTTTTTTCTTGTTTTTCCAGCATAATTATTCTTCTTCGGCTCCGGCAGCCTTTTTGCCGACCTTTCTCCTAACCTCTTCCCCCTGATATCTGATGCCCTTTCCTTTGTAGGGCTCCGGCTTCCTGACAGCCCTTATCTTAGCCGCCGCCTGGCCGACCTTTTCTTTGTCTATGCCAGAAACCGTAATAACATTCTTCTCCACAGAAAATTCAATCCCCTCGGGCTTTTTAATTTTAACGGGATGGGAGTAGCCGAGATTTAAAACAAGACTGTCTCCCTCTAGGTTGGCTCTGTATCCCACTCCTTCTATTTCCAGCTTCTTTTCAAAGCCCTCTGTAACTCCCTCAATCATATTGGCCAAAAGAGCCCTGGTCAAGCCCCAGAAAGCCCTAATCTTCTTGCTTTCTCCTAAAGGAGAAACTAAAAGAGCCTTATCCTTTATCTCCGCCTTAACTTCGGGCCTAATCTCCCTTTGAAGTTCTCCCTTGGGGCCCTTTATCTTAACCAATCCGTCTTTAATATCAACCTCCACTTTTTCCGGTATTCCAATTGGTTTTTTGCCTACTCTGCTCATTTTAAGATTATATGATTATTCCTCAGCGAAACAAGGTTCTGAGCGAAGCTCAGGTTCTTATAATATTTCACAGATTAACTCGCCTCCCAGCTTTTTCTTCTTGGCTTCTTTGCCGGACATTAAACCCCGGGAGGTGGAGATTATTTCTATGCCCAGCCCCCCTCTGACAGATTTTATCTTTCTTGAAGCGGTGTAAATCCTCTGGCCGGGTCTGGAAACCAGTCTTATCTGAAAGAACTGGGGCTTATCTTCTCCTTTCTTCTTATTAAAAGATATTTCTATGACTTTGTTTTTCCCTTTTCCTTTCTTTTCCACCTTTTTGACATAACCTTCCTTTTCCAAAACCAAGGCAAGCTGATATCTGAACTTGGAAAAAGGAACATTTACTGCCATATGAGAGGCAGCCAAAGCATTTTTTATTCTGACGATTGTATCGGCTATAGGACTTGTCATATTACCAGGAAGACTTTTTAATGCCCGGAATCTTGCCTTTATTGGCCAGCTCCCTGAAGCATATTCTGCACAAGCCAAAATCCCTCATATATCCTCTCTTTCTGCCGCATCTAAAACACCTTCTTACAATGCGGGTGCTGTATTTCGGCTTCTTATTTGATTTTGCGATTTGCGACTTTTTAGCCATAATTACTTAAAGGGAAATCCCATTAATCTTAAAACCTCCAAGCCCTCTTCTTTGTTTTCCGAATCTGTAACTACTGTTATCTCCAGGCCGAATATCTTCTCGGTTTCTTCCGGTGAAATTTCAGGAAAAAGAATATGTTCTCTAAGACCAAGAGTAAGGTTTCCCTTCCCGTCAACCGATTCCAAATCTATGCCCCAGAAGTCTCTTGTTCTGGGCAGAACAACATTGATAAGCTTCTCTAGAAAGTCATACATCTTCTCGCCCCTCAAGGTAACCTTTGCTCCGGCAGCCATTCCTTCCCTCAGACTAAAAGCTGAAATTGATTTTTTGGCCTTTGTCAAAACAGGAGCCTGGCCGGTAATAGAAGCCAGATCTTTTTTTACAGAACCTATAATCTTTTTCCTTTCATCAGAGCTTTTATCAGCCAAATCTCTGCCAAGACCCGTATTGATAACGACCTTTTCTATTTTAGGCGCTGACATTCTGCTCTTGTATCCGAACTTTTTCATCAAATCAGGTATTATTTTTTGGTATTTTTCTTTAAGTTTCATAATTCTTTGCCGCATTTTTTGCAGATTCTGATTTTCTTTCTGCCCTCTCTCTTAAAGCCGGCTCTGACGGCCTGACCGCACTCTTTGCAGACAATTTTAGCGTCAGAAGCGTCTATAGGAGAAGGCATCTCAATAATCTGGCCTTTTTCTCCCGACTTTTTGGGCCTGATATGCTTTTTCTTCAAATTAACTCCCTCTACAACAACTTTTTCCTCTTTTGGAAGAGCCTCTATAACTTTTCCTTTCTTGCCTCTGTCTTTGCCGGATATTATTACTACATTGTCGCCTTTTTTAATCTTCATACTATATCAGCAGCCAAAGTGGCTATTTTATCAAAGCCTTTTTCTTTTATCTCTCTTGCTATCGGTCCGAAAATCCTTCCTCCTCTCGGCTCTTTATCCGCTCCCAATACCACTACGGCATTATCGTCAAAGCGGATATATGAGCCGTCCGACCTTCTCAAGGCCTTTTTCTGCCTGACAACCACCGCTTTGACTATTTCGTGCTTTTTGACTGTTTTTCTGGGAACGGCCTCTTTGACGGATCCTACAATTATATCCCCTATTCCGGCATACCTTCTCTTGCTCCCGCCCAAAACCCGGATGCACTGGATTACCTTTGCTCCTGAATTATCTGTAACTTTTACTTTTGTTCCGGTTTGAATCATGATTTCTGGGAGGGCTTAACTTTTCCTATCACTCTCCATCTCTTTTCTTTCGAAAGGGGGGCTGTCTCTTCTATGACAACCTCATCTCCCGCTTTATATTCTTCTTTTTCATCGTGGGCCTTAAACTTCTTGTGGACCGCGAACCTCTTCTTGTACCTGGGGTGCTTTTTCACCTTCTCTACTCTGACTACAACCGTGTTCTTCATCCTGTCTGAAATTATTTTTCCTTTTAGTTTCTTCTTTGGCATAATTACTTATTCTTTAAAATAGTCAATATCCGGGCGATAGTCTTTTTGGTCTCCTTTATCTCCTTAATATTCTTTATTTTGCCGGAGGACAGGTCGAACTTAAGCTGCCTCAATCTGCCTCTCTGGTTTGAAAGCTCCCTTTTCAGCTCTCTTTGGCTTTTTTGTTTTAGTTCTCCGGCCTTCATCTTTTTATAAATTTGGTCTTAACTGGAAGCTTGTCCGAAGCCGTCTTAAAAGCCTTTCTGGCTTCTCCCTCCGGAATACCCTCCAGCTCGAAAATAATCCTTCCCGGTTTTATAGAATAAACATAGTGGTCAACAGCTCCCTTGCCCCCGCCCATGGGAACTTCTGTTCCTTTCTTGGTAACCGGTTTGTCAGGGAAAATCCTGATCCAAAGCTTGCCTCCTTTCTTCAAATATCTGATTATAGCTCTTCTGGCGGCCTCAATCTGGCGGGAACTAATCCATTTGGACCCCAAAGACTTCAAGCCGTAGCTCCCGAAAGCCAAATCAGTCGCCTTTTGGGCCTTTCCTCTTGTTCTTCCTTTATGCCACTTTCTGTGCTTTACTTTTTTGGGCATTAAAATAGCCATGATTATTCAAACTTTTCTCCTTTGTAAATCCAGACCTTTACTCCTATTGCCCCGTAATTGCAGACAGCTGTTTTCTGGGAATAGTCTATAACCGCTCTCAGATTCTGAAGGGGCATCTTCCCGGAAGAGATCCACTCTCTCCTCGATATCTCGGCTCCGTTCAAGCGTCCGGAAACCTCTATTCTGGCTCCCTTGACCTCTTTGGCAGTCTCAAGTTTGGAAAGAGCCTGCTTTATAGCTCTTCTGTAATGGATTCTTCTTTCAAGCTGCTGAGCTATCCATTGGGCGGCAAGGGAGGCTGAAGTCCAGGGGTTTTTTATCTCTCTTATCTCAACCTTTAATTCCTTTTTTTTCTTCTCCGAATCCTTTTCAGCGGGGCCTGAATCTTCGTGAATATAGAAAGGGGTTTTATTCTTTTTCAAAACCTCGTTCTCCAGCTCTTTTTTGAGCTTTTCAACTCCTTCTCCTCCCCTCCCTATAATCAAACCGGGCCTGGGGGTGGAGATGATAACCTTGATTTTAGCGGGAGATCTTTCTATCTCTATTTTCTCGACCTCTGTCTCTTTCAGCTTCTCTTTCAAAAACTCCCTAATCCTAAAATCCTCTTCCAGCCGGGGAGCCGGCTTATGGTAATATCCCCTGGTGTCCCAGTCTTCAGTCCTTCTAATCCTTAATGATTTTGGATGGGCTTTGTGCGCCATAATACTAAAAAGCTTTTCTTCTGAATATGTTTTTGATCCCTTTTGCCCTTCCTTTGGACTTTATCTCCTTCTCCGGCTTCTTTCCGCCCTTTTCTTTCTCAGAGAGCTCTTCTGCCGGCTTTTCTTTAACTCTTCTCACCTCGGGCTTCTCTTCTTTGACAGCTTTCTTCTTTGTGGGCTTTATCTCGCTCAAAACCAGAGTAATATGGGATGTTTTCTTCTGAATAAGGTCTGCCTGGCCTCTGGCCCTGGCTTTCCATCTTTTGTATTTCGGCCCTTCATCAACTTTTATCTCAGAAATGTAGAGGTTTTCAGAATCAAGATCAAGATTGTTGGTAGCATTGGCTACAGCGGAATTTAAAAGCTTTAAAAGGGACTCAGCTGATCCCTTAACGGTAAAAGACAAAATCTCCTGAGCCCGCTCAACCCTTTTTCCTTTAATTAAATCAGCTGTCAGTCTTACTTTCCTAGGCGCTACTCTTAAAAAATTCAGCTTAGCTTTAGATTCCATAATAATTATTCTTTTTTAGATTCGCCGGAAGATTCAGTTTCCCCTCTTTCCAGCTCTCTCTGGATTCTTCCTCCATGCCTTGAAAACCTGGTTGTCGGAGCAAACTCGCCCAGCTTGTGGCCAACCATCTCTTCTGTAATCTTTACGGAAATATGCCCTTTGCCGTTATACACTCCAAAAGTATAGCCAACCATCTCCGGAACAACGGTGCAGGCTCGGGACCATGTTTTAATAACGGTGTCCTTGGATTTGGCGCTCTTCATCTTCTTTAAGAGCTTCTCTGCTAGATAAGGACCTTTTTTAAGCGATCTTGGCATAATTATTTCTTCTTTCTGCGTCTTTTAACGATTAATTTATCTGTCCATTTTTTCTTTCTCGTCTGAACTCCTCTTGCCGGCTTGCCCTGGCGGGTCTTGGGAAACTTCAATCCAATAGGAGCTCTTCCTTCTCCTCCTCCGTGAGGGTGGTCAACAGGATTCATGGCAGATCCTCTCACTGTAGGTCTCTTTCTCCTGTGGCGGCTTTTTCCCGCCTTGCTTATCTGAACATACCTCCATTCCGGGTTGGAAACAGTTCCTATGGTAGCATAACTTTCAGCTAAAATCTTCCTCACTTCGCCGGAGGGCATAGTCAAGCTGATATATTTCCCCTCCGCACCCAGCACCCTGGCTCCGGCGCCGGCAGATCTTACTATTTTCCCTCCCCTCCCGGGCTCAAGCTCGATATTGAAAACCATAGTCCCCACAGGAATGCTCTTAAGCTTCATTCTGTTTCCTCTCTTAAGAGGGGCCTTTTCAGAGCAGATTATCTTGTCTCCCGCTTTTAGTCCGTGAGGAGCAAGCCTATAGCTCTTTTCTCCGTCTTCATACTCTAAAAGGGCCAGAAAAGCCGTTCTGTTAGGATCGTACTCTAAAGCCAGGACTTCGGCCGGAATGTCTTTTTTGGACTCTCCGAAATCAACCATTCTGTATTTTCTCTTGGCTCCCCCTCCTTTGTGGCGCACAGTAATCCTTCCGGAGCTTCCTCTGCCCGCTTTGTTCTTCAAAGGAACCAAAAGCTTCTTTTCCGGAGCCTTCCTGGACAATTCCCTTTTTCTTTTTGTTTTCTCAACCTTTTTCATAATTATCTAGGCAAAATTTCTATCTTCTGCCCCTTTTTAACCTTGATAACGGCTTTCTTGTACCCTTTTCTCCAGCCCTTCTGCTTTCCCAGCTTCCTCTTCTTCTTTGGGACATTGATAATCTTTACATCTTCAACATCAACTCCGTAAGAATCCTCTATATCCTTTTTAATCTCTTTCTTGTTTGCTTTGGAAGAAACCTTGAAAACATACTTGTTTTCCTCTCCCAAATCTGTAGCTTTCTCTGTAACATGAGGAGAAACAAGGAAGAGAGAGGGCTTTTTGGCCGTCCTTGCGGGCTTTTCTTTCTTAGGAGCTTCCTTTTTGGAAGGTTCCTTCTTTGGCTCCTCCTTTTTCTTTTTGAAAATATCGAATATAGACATATTATTTCAGAAAGGTTTCCTTTACAACTTTAACGCTTTCTTTCGTCATTAATAAATATTTAAAAGATAAAACATCCAGAACATTGAGTTCCCTGGCCTCTATCACGGAAACTCCGGGGATGTTCCTGGAGGCCTTAAAAACCAAATCGTCCTTCTCAGGAGTTACAATCAGAAGAGAAGCTTTGTCCGGAACTATCTTGTCTAAAGCCTCCTTCATCAGCTTTGTCTTGGGCTTCTCAAGAGACAATTCGTCTAAAAGGATTATCTCTTTGTCTTTTGCCTTTAAAGACAAAGCTCCCAACAGAGCCCTCCTTCTCATTTTCTTTGAAAGGCCTCTTTTAAAATTCCTTTCTTTAGCGGGGCCGAAAGTCACCCCTCCTCCTCTCCAGATAGGAGAGCGGATAGAGCCGTGTCTTGCTCTTCCTGTCCCCTTCTGGCGCCAGGGCTTCCTTCCCCCTCCTCTCACTTCGTCTCTCTCTTTAACCGAAGCCGTTTTTCTTCTTCTGTTTCCAAGCTGGATAGAAGCGGACCGGCTTAAAAGATCAGGACTGATCTCAACCTCAAAAATCTCCTTGGGAAGGGTCTCTTCTTTTACTTTCTCTCCTTTTAGGTTTTTAGTCTGAACTTTCATTTTTAATCTCGACTAATGTTCCTCTTCTTCCGGGAACAGCTCCTTTAAGGGCTATCAAATTGTTTTCTGCATCCACTTTTGCTATTTTAAGATTTAAAACAGTTACCCTTTCAAAACCCGCTCTTCCCGGCATTTTTCTTCCCTTGATAACTCTCTGGGGAAAAGCAGATCCTATAGACCCTATCTCCCTTTCTGCGTGCTTGGTTCCGTGGCTGGCAGGCTTTCCCGAAAAACCCCATTTTTTTACGCCTCCGCTGAATCCTTTTCCTTTAGAGAAAGATGAAACCTTGACTTTCTCTCCTTCCTTAAAAACAGAAGCATTAATCTCATCTCCCTTTTTCCCTTCAAAGGAATCTGCCTTAAACTCTCTCAAAAACTTAAAGCCCTCTTTGTTGCTTTTCTTTTCTTTTCCCTTGTCAAAACCTATTTGAACGGCATTATAGCCGTCTTTTTCTTTTTTCTTTATTTGGGTTACTCTGCAGGGGCCGGCTTCAATCAAAGTCACGGGAATAACTTTTCCCTCTTTGTCGAACATCTG
>CAZYOI010000021.1:0-9855 GCA_964648705.1 uncultured Candidatus Saccharibacteria bacterium
GTTCTTTTATCTGCTATTATACTATATTATTTTATTAATGTCAATAGCTATTTCCTTCCTTCAAAAGCATCTTCTAAAGTTTGTTCGTCTGCATATTCTAATTCTCCTCCTGTGGGAAGGCCTCTTCCCAGGCGGGTTATTTTGATATTCTTGTCTTTAATTTTTCTTTCTAAAAGAAGGGCAGTGGTTTCTCCTTCTGTTGTAGGGTTGGTAGCTATGATGACCTCTTCAAAATCCGCCTTTAGGCCGAAGTTCTCCGGCTTTTCTATTCTTTCTTTTAATTCCTCAATCCTTATCTTTTCAATATCTTCTTTTTTGAGATTGGAGACAGTTCCTCCCAGAATAAAGTAATATCCTTTGTATTTCTTTGTATTTTCTATTGATATTAGGTCTGTTTCTTTCTCTACTACGCAGAGAAGACTTTTGTCTCTTGATTTGTTCTGGCAGATAGGGCAGAGAGCATCCTCTTTTTTTGAGGGCTCAAAGGAGTTAAAACAAAAAGAACATACTTTAATGTTCTCTTTTAGATTTTTTAAAGCTTTCACCAGTTCCTCGAAGTCTTTTTTGGGAAGATGAATAAGATAGTAGATAAATCTGGAGGCTGTTCTCGGTCCTACGGTAGGAAACTTGGAAAAAAGATCTATTAGCTTTTTAATAGAGGAAGGATGCATTAATCTTGATCTGTGAGATATTCTTCTTTTTCAAGGTTTCTGAAGGTGGCTCTTTGTTCGTCAAAGTAGAGCTCTGCTTTTCCTATGGGTCCGTTTCTGTGCTTTGCTATGATAATATCCGCTATATTCTTCCTGGATGTATCTTCTCTGTATCTGTCCTCCCTGTAGATGAACATGGCTACATCGCAGTCCTGCTCAAGGCTGTTGTGAACAATAATACCGTTGGCTATAAAGTTGTGGTTTTTAGGAACGGCAGCGTCGTAAACCTTTTCCGTTTTGAGGGGTTTTATTGAAATTATCTCATCCCAATAAACATCAGAATCAGCTAGATCTTTAAGTTCGGCAGCGGGCATAAACTTTATTATCCTTTTCATTCTAGTTCTGCTAATCCCGTTTTTTAAAAGAGTAGAACCATTGTAAGCTACTCCGTATTTTTCAGCCCAGTTCCGCCAGCTTAAATTGTAATCTGTCTTTAAAACGGCTATACGTTCCCAAATTTCTTTTGGGATAACGTCAAGATTAGTGTTCGTTTCGATAGCGTTAAGGTATTTTACTAATTTTGGAATAATTCTACCTCTTTCTCCGTAAGACCCTATTTTCTTAAGGAACTTAAGCTGGTTTTCCTTTCCCTGGATAATAATATGATAACAAACACGATAATTTTCTTTTCTGGCTTCTGTTATTTTGCTTCTTATGCCGGTTCTTACTAACAATTCTTTTATTTGCTCTGCCATTTTAGGGCTTGTGGTTGAGTAGTATATAGATGCCGACGGCTTTCTTTTTTTAAGTTTTTTAACGCTTAAATTGCCGTCTGTTGCCCAGAGGTGTTTTAGAAATAAAGAGATCTTTTCTTTATTTGAACAAAATACCGCCTCGGGAATCTCTTTTTTCCATGATCTCACTCTTTCAATTCCTAGCTTTTTATACCACTCAGTTATTGGATTGAATTTTCTATGGGTATTATGGCAAGGAGAAGGAAGATAAACATGCCACCAGTTCTTTTGCCTTACTATTTTTGCTCTTATATCAAAAAGACTTTTTGCTTTTTCTGCTACAACTTTAATATTTTCGTAATCTGAACTTGTGTAATGAAAAGGCTGATTGGGCAATATACAGCCGTCTTCTAAAAGATGGGCGAGCAGAATCAGTTCGTCGTCAGAGATCTGTTCCTTCTTTGGCTTGATGTTAATTTCTCTCGGTACTGCGATACGATCTCCGGCAGAGAGCTGGTCGAGCCTGGACCAGCTGCTGGCTTTTAAGAAGGGATGGTTTCCAGAAGCTTTGATTTTAAAACCGCTTTTTGTTTTGAGTTCGTAAAGTTTCTTCCTGCCGCTGCAGAAAACCTTAGAAATAATTGTTTTTTCAAGCTTTAGATTACTGTTTAAGCTGAGCACAGGTATATTAGTTTTGCCTTCAAGCTGTTTTATTGGTATTCTTTCGCCGGTATCTGCTCTTGTTATCAGAGTATTGCTTTCAAGACAGCCCGAATCTCTCAAATCTGCCAGTTTGGGAATTTGGGGCGTTCTTCTCTCTACCAGACGGGAAAGCTGGGAGAGGGCCAAAACAGGGATATTCAATTCTCTGGCCAGGCCTTTTAGGGACCTGGAGATCTCCGTAACCTGCTGGACAATGCCGGCTGCAGAATCTCTGGGAGTTACAAGCTGAAGGTAGTCTATGACTATGAGGCCTAGGCCGTGCTGGGCTTGGAGCCTTCTGGCCATAGCTCTCATCTGGAGCACATTTGCCGTGGCTGCGTCGTCAACATAGATTGGAGCTTCAGAGAGCACCCCCATAGCGTGCTGGATTCTGGAAAAGTCGTTGTCTTCTCCTTTACTTTTCAGTTTTCCCGTTCTTAATTTCCAGAGATCGACATTGGACAAGCTTGCTATTAACCTGTCGGCCAGCTGGTCTTTCGACATCTCAAGGCTGAAGATTCCGACAGGCGTTTTGGTGTCTATGGCGACATTGGTTGCAATGTTCAGAGCCAAGCTTGTCTTTCCCATTGAAGGCCTGGAAGCAAGGATAACCAGGTCTGACTTCTGGAGGCCTGCCAGCATATTATCCAAGCTTTTAAAGCCCGTAGGAAGACCTCTTATTCCCCCTTTCTCTTTTGACAGCTTGTCCATTCTCCCGAAGGCCTCTTCGAGGGTAGATTTTACGGGAATGAATTTTTGGGTAAGTCCCTGCTGAGCTATGCTGAATATTTTCTGCTCTGCTCTGTCTAAAAGAACCTCTATATCTTCTTCTTCGCTGTATCCCAGAGTGTTAATCTCCTGGCTTGATTCTATTAAGTCTCTTAGAACCCTTTTTCTCTGGATTGTCTTGGCGTAATCTATTACATGGGCTGCCGTAGGAACCTTGTTTATTAATTCTGTCAGGTAGCTGTTTCCTCCTATATCTTTTAAAAGTTTTTTCTCCTTTAGTCTGTTTGTAACGGACAGAAGATCAATTGCTTCTCCTTTTTCAAAAAGCTCTGTTACTGTTTTGTATATCTCCTGATGGCTTTTTTTATAGAAGTCTTTGGGAGTTAAAAAGTCCGCTATTTTTGTTATAGCGTTTTTGTCTATAAGGAGGCATCCCAGGACTGACTGTTCTGTTTCAATATTCTGAGGAGGTAATTGTGATCTTTTTTCTGCCATCGTTTTCTTTATATCAAGATTATTGCTTGTCTGCAATGTTTTTCTTTATGATGCTTCCTTCTTTCGTGTCTTCTATAGCATATCCCAGTTTATTTATCTTTTCTCTTGTTTTGTCGGCTTCTTTCCAGTTTTTATCCTTTCTCTGCTTTTCTCTTTCTTTAACTAATTCTCTTATTTCTTTTGGTATTTTAACCGGCTTTATTTCTTTTAAGTTAAGGCCGAATATCTTATCGAATTCTAAAAGAGTTCCTTTTTTGTTTTCAGTTTTTTTATCTTTTATCAAGTTCCACATTAGAGCTAAAGCTTTAGGAATGTTTAAATCGTCAGATATTAACTGATTGAATTCTTTTTGGTATTTCTTATTTATCTTTTTAGAAGATCCTTCAATTTCAGAAAACTTCTGGTAAAGATTATCTAAAGCGTTTTGAGCTCCCTTTAATGTTTTCCAGCTGAAAGTGAGTTTCTTTCTGTAATGGGTTCCTAAGCATAGATAGCGGTAAGCTAAAGGATTAAACCCTTTTTCCGTTAAGTCGTTCAAAGTTATAATATTTCCTTCTGATTTTCCCATTCTTCCTTTTTTTAAGATTAGAAACTCTCCGTGAAGCCAGTAATTGGCGAGGTTCTTTTTGTAAAGGGCTTCTGCCTGGGCTATCTCGTTTGTGTGGTGAATAGGGATATGGTCTATTCCCCCGCAGTGGATGTCAAAAGGTATTCCCAGATGTTTTAGAGACATTGCAACGCACTCTGTATGCCAGCCGGGAAATCCTTTTCCCCAGGGAGAATCCCATTCCATCTGCCTTTTTGCGCCTTTAGGAGTCAGTTTCCAGAGAGCAAAATCTCTAGGATTCCTTTTTCCTTTCACTTTGGCTACTCTTGCTCCTTCTTTCAGTTTTCTTTTCTTGCTTCCTGTCAGTTTCCCGTAGTCTTTTATCTTTGAGGTGTCAAAGTATACGCCGTCTTCTATTTTATAGGTGTATCCTTTCTTTTCCAGTTCTTTGATAAGATTTATCTGGTCTTTTATAGTTTCTGTGGCTTTAGGAAGAATATCTGCCCTCTCTATATTCAGTTTCTTGATATCTTCTTTGAAGGCCTTAGTGTAAAAGTCCGCTATTTCTTCGGCTGTCTTTTTTTCTCTTTTAGCTCCTTTTTCCATCTTATCCTCTCCCGTGTCAGAGTCCGAAGTAAGGTGTCCTACGTCCGTAATATTCATTACATGCTTTATTTTGTATTTGTTGTATTTTAAAGTTTTTTTGAGGATATCCTCAAAGATATATGTTCTTAAGTTTCCTATGTGAGCGTACCAGTAAACAGTAGGGCCGCAGGTGTACAATCCTGCGCTTTTATCTTTTATGGGTTTGAAGCTTTCCTTTTTTCTGGTTAGAGTGTTGTAAAGCTTTATCATAATAGTCTATTCTAGCAGATTTGTTTTAAAATATCTATTTTATTTGACAAATAATATCTTATATGATAGAAAATAGTCAGTAAGATGAGGAGCGGTTCCTCATCGTTGAAAACTGGAATATGGCGAAAACCCAAGAAAGGAAAAAACGCCATGTCCAAAAAAGGCTATGACAGGCAGACAGCTCACTTTTTGGCGATTGTAGGGCAGAACATCCCTGCATTATCTGGGGATATGATGCAAAGATGGATTGAGAGTCCAGCAGAGCTCCAAAGGGCGCTTTCGGTTTTATCTTCTCCGGAGTTTCAGATCTGGAAAACAATCAGACTAGGAACAGGCCTTCAAACCAAGGAGGACTTTCTCAAAGCCCTCAAAGAGGAAGACTGTCGGGTCAGCGATTGGGCAAAGGATCTTCTTTCCGAGCCTTATTTCAAGAGAGCTGAGAAGGAAACCGAGATAGACTTGGTTGTTGTTTCGGCAAAAGACCTCGGTTTCCAAAAACCCACGCCCAAAAACCAAATTTACCAGAAAGCCCAAGCACTGGGTCTGGAACTCTGTCCTGCTGAGGTAGGTCCTCAGCTTAGGCCTGCTGAGGTAGGTCCTCAGCTTAGGCTTCAGTACCCAGACCAGCCCGAAGGAGAGTGGCTCCTTGTTGTGGCTATGAAGCCCATCAACTTTCGTGGCGATTCGCACGTGTTTGCTGTTGAGTACGATCTTCCCGACCTGCGGCTCCATATTTACGGTGGCCATTCTGACCTTATCTGGAGCCCTGAGTCCTATTGGGTTTTCTGTCGGCCCCGCAAATAGCAAAAGGTTCTTGGATCCTTGGATCTTTGGACAAACCCCCTTGTCGTTTATGGCAAGGGGTTTTTCTTGATTAAACTTTCTTAAAAAGTTAAGATAGAGTAATAATAAGTTAAGTTTATTTTAAAAATGAAAAAGACAGATTATATCTTTCCTTTAGTTATCGGAGAAGTCATAGCTTTAATATTTTTAGCGGTATCTCGTTTAGGTATAGCCAAGGCCTTAAGTCTGCCTGAAGCGGTAGACCAGTTTGCTTTATATTTGCCTATTATCCTTCCTGTACTTTCTTTAATAGGAACTGTTATAGCTTATTTCTTGGGAAAAGTTTTTCCTGTTTTGTTTCAATTGGCAAAGTTTGTTTTGGTGGGAGCTTTAAATACTTTTGTCGATCTGGGAATCTTGAATATATTGATTCTTTTAACCGGGATAGCTTCGGGTTGGTTTTATTCTTTGTTTAAAGCCCTTTCTTTTTCATTTTCTGTTATTAACTCTTACTTTTGGAACAAGTTTTGGACTTATGAGCATAAAGAAACCAAAGTAGGAGGCAAAGAGTTTGGCAAGTTTTATTTAGTTGCTGGAATAGGGTTTATTTTGAATGTGGGAGTAGCCTCTCTTATAGTTAATATTGTAGGGCCCCAGTTTGGGATCTCTGCTGAATTATGGGCTAACATAGGGGCCTTTGTAGCTATTATTTGTGTCTTTATGTGGAATTTTTTGGGGTATAAGTTCATTGTCTTTAAGAAAAAAGACAAGGAAGTTCCCATTACCCCTCCTTTAGAATAATATGTCAAATTTAGTCCTTTATCGAAAATACAGGCCCCAGACCTTTTCTGAAATAGTGGGGCAGGAGCATATTGTTAAAACCCTGAAAAACGCTATATCTACAGGCAGCATTTCCCATGCCTACCTTTTTTCAGGTCCAAGGGGTTCCGGAAAGACAACTATTGCCAGATTGCTGGCTAAAGCCTTAAACTGCCGCAACAGAAAAGAGGGGGAGTCGGAACCCTGTAACAGCTGTTCTTCCTGCAAAGAGATAAAAGAAGGAAGATCTTTGGATATTATAGAGATTGATGCTGCCTCTCAAGGAGGAATAGAGGGAATAAGAGAATTGAGGGACGGAATTAAGTTTTCTCCTAATAAGGAAAAATACAAGGTCTTTATTATAGACGAATCTCATCAATTATCGAAAGACGCAGCCAACGCTCTCTTAAAAACATTAGAGGAGCCTCCTCCTCACGCTATCTTTATTTTGGCTACTACCGAAATCCACAAAATGATACCGACTATTATATCCAGGTCCCAGAGGTTTGATTTTAGAAAGCTAACTCTAGAGGAGATTATAAGGAGACTGGAGTTTATAGTAAAAAAAGAGAAAGTTGATATAGAAAAGCCTATTTTAAAGCTTATAGCTCTTAACTCGGGGGGATCTTTAAGAGACGCGGAAAGTTTGCTTGATCAGGTTTTAGCTTTCAGGGGTGTTTTAAACGAGGAAATGGGGGTTAAAGAAGTTCAAGATCTTTTAGGAATAGCAGATACCGCCGTTTTAGCTGAATTTGTAGATTTTCTTTCAGACAAAAAAGGAAAGGAAGCAATTAACTTTCTTCAGGAGGTTTTTGATAAAGGGTATGATCCCCAGCAGTTCTCCAAGGCTTTAATAGGTTATTTAAGAAAGATACTTATCTTTAAGATAGATCCTGATTCTTTAGATTCTTTAATCGTGGGTCTTACAAAAGAAGAACAGGAAAAACTTAAAGAGCTTTCAGAAAAGCTTAAAGGAAAAGATTTAAACAAGCTTTTAGAGCTCTTTTTGGAAGCTGAAAACAAGATGAAATATGCTTCCATACCCCAGCTTCCTTTAGAACTCGCCATAGTTGACTTTATAGGGTTTGAGGGGTAGAATATATTGTTATTGCCGGGTCGTCTAACGGTAAGACGCGAGATTTTGGATCTCGTTATCTGGGTTCGAGTCCTAGCCCGGCAGCCGAAATCACACGCTACGAACTTACTTTGTTGAGGGGGGAGCGAACTTGCTTCGTTCTTGCTAGAAAAAATTGCTTCGTTCTCACCCTTAATTTATACCTAAAAATGGGGTTTAAAAAATTATGGAAATATTTTTTATTGACGATTCTAACATATCTATTAATAAGAAGTTAGAATTTTTTTTGTACGGAGGAATTATAGTTGACGAGGAAGATATTCTTAAATTGGTAAAATTTTTATATAACCTAAAAAAGAATCAAGGCATCAAACAAGAAAGACCGATAAAGTGGGAAAATATTAACTGGCATAAAGAAGGAATATTAGACCCCGAAAAATATAAGGATATTAAAAAAGAGGTTTTGGGTTTTATAGGTCAATCTTCTTGTAGGATTATTATTTATCTTGCGCCTCAATGTTTTTATCATAAGGTAGATACTAAGAAATTACAGCAGGAAACAAAATTTACTATTGATTCTGAAAAACAAATTGAAGCGTTAGAATTTGCCTTAAATGTTTGTCTTCAGAAATTTAATTCTTACCTTAGTGAAAATAATAGTTTAGGATTGGTCTTTGCTGATGAATTTGGAGGCAAAAAAATAAAAAAATATTTAAAAAACTATTGTTTTTCTTTATGTCCAAAGGGGACAAGAATGTCAAACTTGGAACGTATAGTTTATCCGGTTATTAATATTGATTCTGAATATAGTGCGATACACCAAATTAACGATATTATTTTAGGTGCAGTTCAATATAGTTTAAAGGAGATTACTTATAATTTTATTCCTATGATTAAAAAGAATTTTTGGGGAGGAGAGAAACGAATTATCGGCAAGGGAATAAGTGTTTATCCTAAAAAAGCGAGAGCACAGGATATGGGAAAAAAACTGGAGACAATTCAAAATAAAATTAAAAGACTAATTAAAAATGATTCAAAATAATTATGAAAATAATAAAAGAGAAAATTAGAGAAGACTTTAAGAGAGATACTTACTGGACGCGTATCCATTTTGAATCTGAAGATAAAAAAAATAAATCAACGGTAGTAACTTGTGCTTCTTGGGAGTATATAATGGACATTAATGGTGTTAACGATGTAAGGACTATTCATTTAAATCAGTGGCTGAAAAGCGTGACTAAAAAATGGGAATCCTTAGGTGAGGGTATTTTCGATAAATCAATACATTATGATGTATATGCTAACACAGATGAAGGTAAAGAAAATGGTTTGAAGTTTTTAAAAAAAGAAATAAAACCCTAGATATTTTAAAAAAGTTAGGACTTGCTAAAAATATGGAAATAATAATTTTGTTAATAGTCGGAAGTTTGATTCTGTGGGTAATTATTGGTGCCATTATTGAAAGTATAAGACAGCCGATTAGAAACAATGCAGCGAAAGAGGTGTTGGAAAATTTTGATATCCAAAAAGAAAAACAGAAAATTTTATCTATAAACAATAATCTTATATCGGAAGAAATGAAATGTCCAAGGTGTAATGGGGTGTTGGTACGTCGTATCGGAAAGTTTGGTCAGTTCTGGGGTTGTAGTAATTTTCCGCGTTGCCATTTTACTAAAAAATAAACTTTAATTATGGGATATTTTGAAGACAAGAAAAAAGAAATCGAAGATTTAGTTAAGCTTGTTCAACAAGAAAAGAGTCGTTTTGAAATTATTGCCAAGAAAGAGAGATCGGAATTCGATAGGAAAATGGAGAAAGAGAGATCGGAATTAAATAAGAAAATAGAATGGAATAAAAAATTAAGAGAAGGTGTTGAGCAAATGGCGGAAGAAAGACAAATCGGATTTCCTTGGCTTGCGAATGCCTATAAAGAACTTATTGCCCTAGAAGATAAGAAGCTAATCAGATATCTTAGAAATAAAAAACATCCCGCGATTAGGGCAAGCGAGATTATTAAAGAACAAACACAATTAAAAAGGGAAGCGATAGGGGATAAAAAAATGGCAGAGTATTTAGTTGCTTATTACGAAAACATTGCTCCTTTCCTTATTGATTTAAAAGAAGAAGTGGATGTTGCTACCGAAAAAGAAAGAGCGTTATTAAAAGAATATTCAGAAGAAGAATTAGAAGATTACACTACTCGTTATTTAACAAAAGAAGAATATAGAAAACTACCAGAAGCAGAGAAAAACCAAATGGCCCTTGATCGTTTCTGGAAAAGGCCAAAATCAAAGTGGTTAATTGGTCGCCTCTACGAAAGATATGTTGGCTACCTCTATGAGGAAAAAGGTTATGATGTAGAATATGTAGGCATATTCAAGGGTTTTGAGGATTTGGGTCGAGATTTAATTTGTAGAAAGAATAAAGAGTTTATAGTTATTCAATGTAAGAATTGGGCAAAATTCA
>CAZYOI010000022.1:0-9638 GCA_964648705.1 uncultured Candidatus Saccharibacteria bacterium
TTACATTCTCTGACTTTAAAAACAGTTCTCCAAAAGCTATTAAAATTCCTTTTTTCATAGTATTTTATCAATAATCCCTCCTCCTAAAAGCTCTTCTTTTCTGTAAAATACTGCAGACTGACCCGGAGTTACAGCTTCCTGAGGATTTTTAAACTCTACTATCCCCTTTTCAAAAACCTCAGCCTCTGAGGCCTTATGACCGTATCTTATCTTAGCTTTAACTTTTAAAGGAAAAGAGGGCTTTTCTGAAATCCAATTTACATCTTTAGCTTTAAGTTTTTTTGAAAGAAGATCTTTTTTATCTTTGCTTACAATTAAAACATTATTCTTAAGATCCTTTTTTATAACATAAAAAGGACCTCCGGATAAGCCTATTCTCTTTCTCTGGCCTATGGTATAGAACCAAAGACCATCATGAGAGCCTAAGATATTACCTTTTTTATCTTTTATCTTACCAAGGTTCTTTTTCAAATACTTTTTAAGAAAATCTTCTGTTGTTTTTTCAATAAAGCATACTTCCTGGGATTCTTGAGCGTCAAAAACAGGAATTCCTGATTCTTTAGCTTTTTTTCTTATCTCTTCTTTTGTAAAGATTCCATTGGGGAATAGGCATTTTTCTATAATATCCTTATCAAGCTTCCATAAAAAGTATGACTGGTCTTTTTTTTCGTCTTTTGCTTTAAAGAGCTTATTATTTTTTTTAATAACATAATGCCCTGTAGCAATATAATCTGCCTTTTTCTTTTTCAATTCTTCAAATAGGACCTTAAACTTTATTTCCCTATTGCAGACAACGCAGGGATTGGGAGTTCTTCCCTTTTTATGCTCTTTTAAGAAATAATCTATTATTTCCTTTTTGAATCTTTTCCTAATATCTATAACAGAAAAAGGAATATTCAAAAACCTGGCAACTTTTCTTGCTCTTTTCTCTGCTTCAAAAGATCCTTCAAACAATTTGAAAAAGACAGCTTCTGCTTTAAAGCCTTTTTCTTTTAATAATAAAGAGGCTGCGGCGCTATCCACCCCTCCCGAAATAGCTATTATTGCTTTCATATAGTTCTAATTTAGCTTTTTTTCAGCTTTAAAACAAGAAAAAAGGCCCTTATTAGGGCCTTAAGGACGGCTTTCTTCTGAATAGTCGTCTTCCACGGAAGGGCTCCCCGGAGGAAGAGAATGCCTTCCTCTTCTTTCTGTATGAGCCCTGAAATTGGTGCGGCCCATGCATTCTTTACAGAAGCCCGTTTTGCTTCGGGTGTCTCTTCCGCACCCCAGACAGCATCTGAGCTCTCTCTGTTTTGCCATCTCTTTCTCTTTCTTAGCTGAACCTTTTTTATAATATTAGTAGTTTTAAAAGAATTGTCAAGCCAAATCCTTTTTATATCCTTTAATTAAAAACCTCAGCTTTCTTTTAGCCCAGTAAGGCCCCGCGTAATCTATTCCTATTCTAGAGGTTTTGACAATATTAGAAGGATCTTTCCCCTCTTCTATCCATACTTTATTACTGGAAACCAAATCCTCTCCATAAAAAGACTTGTCTAACTTTAAATAGCAGCATAATTTACCGGGACCGGAAGCTACAGAGATATCTTCTCTTGGAAAATCCAAAGCTCTTATTAAGATGCATTCCGGAATACCCTCTTTAAAGGTAGAAATATTAAACTGCCAGTACATACCGTAAACCAAATAAATGTAAACAAAGCCTCCCTTATAGAAAGCAGCTTTATTTCTGGGAGTCACCTTGCCTGAGAAAGCGTGGGAGGCTCTGTCTTTGGGACCCAAATAGGCCTCTGTCTCTATTATCTTTCCTTTCAATTCTTTCCCCCTGTATTTTCTGACTAAATACTTTCCTAATATATTTTCTGCCACCTCAAGGGTAGGTTTTGAATAAAAGCTTCTTTTTAGTCTTTTAGCCATTCTTTATACTTCTCTTCTATTATCTTTTTCTCTTTATCTATTCTTTGATGTCTTTTCTCCAGATCTTTTGAAATATTTCTCTTGTTCTTTTTCAAATAATCATAAATAGCTTCAGCTAAAGCGTCGGAAGCCAAAAGAGAACAGTGTATCTTTATGGGCGGCAGCTTTTCCAAAGATCCAATTATTTTGTCTTTGCCTATTTTCAAAGCTTCTTTTATTGCCTTTCCTTTAGCCAGTTCCGTTACCATGCTGCTGGTGGCTATAGCGGCCGCACATCCGTAGGTTTCAAACTTAACATCTGTTATGACATCTTTTTTAACTTTAATGTAAAGATACATAACATCGCCACAATAAAAATTTCCCACCTTTCCCACTCCATCAGCGTTCTCTATCTTTCCGTAGTTTCTAGGATTCTTAAAATGCTCTATTACTTTTTTGGAATACAAATTATTTCCCATAAGGAGATATTTCTCTTAATTCTTTTACAATTTTAGGCAAAACTTTTAAAAAGTAATCTATGTCTTTTTCTTTGGTATATCTTCCTAAACTAACCCTTAAAGACCCATGAGCTTCTTGGGGTTTCAGCCCTAAAGCCATTAAAACATGGCTGGGCTCCAGCTTTTCAGAAGAGCAGGCTGAACCCGTAGAAACAGCTACTCCTTTCATATCAAGCTGAAGCATCAAGGACTCTCCTTCTATAAAAGAGAACCTGAAGTTGGCATTGTTGGGAAGCCTCCTATCTGAAGATCCGTTAAGATAAGACTGGTCAATTTTCAAAACCTCTTTTATCATTTTATCTCTCAATTCTGCCTGTCTTTTCCCCTCTTTTTCCATTTCTTCAAAGCAAAGCTCTGTAGCCCTGCCAAACCCTACAATAGAAGGAACATTCAAAGTGGAAGATCTTAAACCTCTCTCCTGTCCTCCTCCGTGCAATAAAGGATCTATTTTAATCCCCTTTTTGACAAAAAGAAGGGCTGCTCCTTTTGGGCCGTACATTTTATGAGAGCTTGCTGTCATCAAATCTATATTCTCAATATCTAAAGGAATCTTTCCAAAACTCTGGGAAGCATCTGTATGAAAAAGAACTTCCTTTTCTCTGCATATTTTTCCTATCTCTTTTACAGGTTGAATCGTCCCTATTTCATTGGAAGCGTGGATTACAGAAACCAAAACCGTCTCTTTTCTTATCTCTTTTTCAATATCTGAAGGATCAACAAAACCCTCCTTATTGACAGGAACTTTAGTTACCTTGTACCCTTCTTTTTTTAAGCTTTCTACAGCTTCCAAAACGCAAGGATGCTCTATTGAAGAGATTATAATGTGAGATCCCTCATTGGCGGAAGCCAGCCCTTTTAAAGCCCAGTTATTGCTTTCTGTGGCAGAACCTGTAAAAAACAGCTCTTCAGAAGAAACTCCTAGAAGATCTGCTATTTTCTCTCTGGCTTTTTCTGCGGCTTCTTTTGCCTCTTGGCCCCAGCTGTGAAGAGAAACCGTATTGCCGAATTTCTCTGCAAAGTAGGGCTTCATAACTTTAAAAACAGAAGGGTCTAAGGGAGTAGTAGCTGCATAATCTAAATATGCTTTCATTTTATTAAATCAGCTAAGGTTATAGAGTTTAAAGTGGAATCCAAAGAATCCCCAACCTCATTCCAAAGCCCCTGAGAAGAGCAGGCTCCGGCTTTGGGACATCCCATGCACCCTACAGGAGCTATATCCTCCTCCAAAGCTTCCATTATCTCTGAAGCTTTAATTTTCTCGGGACTTTTAGAAAGAAAATATCCTCCCTTAGTCCCCTTTTTAGCTTTAACCAATCCTGACTTCTCAAGATCTGCCATTATCTTCTCTAAAAAATCAAAGGAAATATCTTCTTTTTTAGATATCTCTTTTATAGGGGACACTCTTTTCTCGGGGAATACTTTTGCCAGATAAACCATAGCCCTTATTCCGTATTGAGTTCTTTTTGATATTTTCATAATAACCGACTAATATAGTCTGTATTCAGTTTAACAAAGAAAAAAAAGATGTCAACAAAAAGCCCGGGCAGAACCCGGGCTTTCCAATCAATCCCTTTTCTACTCTTCCATCTGCTGATCTCCCTGATCTTTTCCTTTTTTCTTCTTAACAATAATAACTATTACTATAACCAATACAATCAGGAAAATAACACCTCCGGCAACGGGAAGAACTACATAATATATCAATCCCTTTATGCCCTCCTTTATTGCTTCTTTGGCTTTTTCTCCCCCTTCCTGCATTTGCCTGGTAATCTGATCAATATCCTGAGGAACTCCCTTTTCAGAGAAAGGAACTAAGTTCTTGAGCTCCTCTGAGATTCCCTCCTTTTCTTCAATAGTCAAACTGTATTCTGTTAAGCCGCTGCATGTAGGATAATCTCTGCAGGAGACAGCAATATAGTAGTTCCCTCCTGCATAGGCTGGAACTTCATTTTTAACTATAGCGCCCTCATTGGCAGATCTCTCGCTGCGTATCTCTCTTCTGTTTCCGTCTAAAATAGCCACTTCCAAGATTTCATCGGTAGGAGGAACAACTCTTGTACTAAGGGTTTTGCCTCCTCTAACTGAAACCTTGTAGACATCTTTTTCATCTGATCCTTCCTCTCCGGAAAGGAATCCCTGATACTCGCCAGGACTAACCTCCATAGCTTTTTCAATAGAGCCTCCAGCGTCTGTTCCAGATTGAGCGTCATAATAATCTGAAACAGAAATACTCAGTCCCTTAACATTAATTCCTTCACCGGGCTTCTCGCATCTGAGAACCAGAAAATAGTCATATTCTGGCTGATCGGAGTTTGGAATCCAGCTTATTTCGCTCGAATTATAATCGCTGCTGTTGCAATCTACAAGAAAATTCTCCTTGTTTACGGCGGTTCTGTCGGGGTCATACACTCCCCAAACAATATCATAATAATGATACCTGCTGCTGTTAGGAGTGCATCTATACTGAAAACTGGCTTCTATTCCCTGACCGGCCTTCAAGTTCAGCTTGTAGTAAAGGGCTTCATCCCCTTCAATAATAAAATCATCGTAATTCCCGGGTTCAATAGAAACTGCTTCCTCAAAACTAGCGCCGCCTTCAGGAATGGAAGATGCGCTAACCGATCCTCCTGCCAAAAAGAGAAAACTGACCAAAATAAGGCCTAGGATTTTTTTGTAATGCATTATCGCTTTTCAAAATTAAAGTTTAAAACTTTGAAGCAAAGCTGCCAATAACAGGAAGAGGTTTCTTTTTTCCGCCGACTACATTCACTATTCCCATAATAGAAAGGATAAACCATATAATCCAGGCTACAAATCCTATCAGCCAGCCGATAATAGGAATCCAGGCAATAATCATAGTGGCTATCTCAGCTATAAAAAGGACTAATCCCTGCTTGGCGTGATACTGGGCAAAATCATTTCCTTTGGCAGTCAGCATAGGAATTAAGAAAAGAATCCCTATATAGCTTAAAACAGCTATCATATTGTTGTCTCCTCCCTGAGAACCAGAAGGTTTTGGAGGGGCTTGCGGTTTTTCTCCATTCATAAAATTAAGCTAAATTAAATTTATAACGACCTTGAACCTTATTAAAGGATTCTTTGATTATAACAGCTACAGATTGGAAATAAAGCTTTTTTTCCACACCTCTTCTTATCTTTTAATATACGCATTTTTTCTGTTTATATAAAAATAAAAAAACTCCATATTTTATGGGGAATCATAGCTCCGTATCCTGAAGAAAATCCGAACTTTTTCAAAGAGAATTCGGAATAATGAAGAAGGAATTTTTGCCCTTTTGCTTCAGCGATTGCAGAATACACGCGGTTGCTTTTATATAAAAGCTTAACTTCTCATAAAAATAGTTTCAATCCCATAATTTGTAAATGGAGTACTCTTCAACCGAATAAAACCAAACCGTATTAGAATTCCTAAACTCAGAAATGACCCTGTATTCTCGATTTATAGAAAAAGAAAGAAAACCTTTAAGGTTTCCTTTCAATTTATAGGTTTTAAGCCTAGAATCAAAGGGATCCCGACGAAATATTTTCTCTTTTTTCTCAGCAACTTTCTTTATAGATAAAGGAAGTCTTCTATACTCCCGGGCGAATTTACTCGAATACAATATTTCCATTAAAAACCCAAAACAGAATTATCTTAAATCCTCTAATGATTTTAAACTTTTTCCTTTGCTAGAAGTAAGCTCTTTCCTGCTTTCTGATAATTCACGAAGAATTCTACCTTCAATCCATTTCCTTAAAAGATCGCGAAAGAACTCGCTTTTAGTAGTATTAAGGAAGGGCAGAACTACTATCTGGAGAGAAAGAAAGAGAAAAGCTAAAAAAGAGAAGAATTGATAAAAAACCCATAGAAGCGGAATTAAAGTTAGATATAGACCACTGGGAAGGAGATACTATCTTGAGAAAAGATAGGTGTTGTATTCTTACCCATACAGAAAGACAGAAAGAAAACCAGGACTAATTTTGGTAGACAAACTTGATATGCCTACTGCAAAAGAAACCAGAAAGAAAACAAGATTAAGATTTAAAAGATTTCCTAAAGATAAGAAATTATCAATGACTTATGATAATGGAGTAACATTTGCAGAACATGAACTCATTGAAAGGGAGAACGGATTTACTGGCTACTTTGCCTATCCTTATCATCCCCGGGAAAGAGGGTACAATGAAAACGCTAACAGATTATTAAGGCAATTCTTTCCTAAGAAAACTAACTTTGCTACAATAACCCAAAAAGATATACAAAAAGCGGTCAGGTTGTTAAACCATCGGCCACGCAAAAGATTAAACTATGCAACATCTTATGAAGTATTCTACAAAAAAGAAAATTGTTTCACTTTGGAATAGAATTTTAGACAATCCAATATCCCATTTTCTCTATCTTATCATTTTTATTGTTTTGAGAGAAATGTTTTTATTACTAAAATACCGTGCTATACTTTAAGTGAAAATAAGACGACCTTATTTTTACAAAAACTTGAGAGAATTAGAAGGCCATGAACAAGTTATCAATTATTTTTCAACTAGAAAAAGAGATATTTTATCTTTTTTCAGCTTTAAATTCGGCTGGATATGATATAGAGAACAGTCCCAAAGGAATGCATTCTCTTAGAGAAATTATTCGTTGCGAAGTTGAAAATAAAACAGATAAATATTCTCTACTTAAAAAGTATTTTTCGAGAAGACATCAAGGACAATTTGTCCAATGGGTACTACACAAAAAATATAATCCGAGAGACTTAGAGTATGTCTACTCTAAAAAAGACTTAGATTTCTTTAATAAGTTTGATAGAGAATTCCGAAAGTTTATCTCTAACGAAAAAAAAGGCCTTCCTTGGCTAAAAACTAAAGAGGTTTATCTTTCAGAGAAAAAAGCTCGAGAAAAAAAGATAATTAAGGAGTTAAATGGTTTAACAGAAAAACTTAATTTAGATTTCAACAAGATAGGTTTATCTAAGATAATCGTTGTACCCAATTTCCTTGATGCCTACGGGTGGGGTTATGGGATAAAAGTAAATGAAATTGCTTTTATTATCTACGGCCCTTTAAAAAATGAAGATTTAAGACTAATAAGTCATGAGTTTTTTCATATTATAATAAACCCGGTAATATCAAAGAATAAATTATTTCAGAGGGAGATAAAGAAATACCTGAAGTCTGATCAGGTTAAAAAGAAGTTTAAAACGGGGGGATATCCTAATTGGCTCGTATTGATAGAAGAGCATCTTGTCCGCGCTTTTAATATTAAGACAATGGATTTAGACAAAAAGGAAAAGGAAAAATTATTAGAACAAGAAAAAGGGAAAGGATACGAATATATAGAAAAGATATATTCCGAACTTAAAGAGAGATACAAAAAAAATGAGCTTCTTGACATTCTAGATAACATCCTTAATAATATAGACAGGCTTGTTCTTTAACATAAATTTAAGGAGACTGGAAATGCTATTGTCGAGGTTTTCGAGGGATTCACGCCTGCCGTGCAAGTTGAGCAAAGTTGTGGTTAAAACAAAAAGACGGAAATTGCCCTTTGGGCCTGAAGATAAAATTGGGCTAAGAAAAGATGTCTTGGCTATTCCGTTTAATGATGGATTTGTTCTCTGTATAAAAGACCTAATTCTTCATATCGACAATATCGATCTTTTACGCAAACTTAGTAAGACCTGTCTTTTAAAAGAACTATCTAGTAAAGAAAGAAAAGATTTGGAACAGTTGTTCTATTATGACTTAATTTCTTGTGAAGACTGCAATAGAAATCTTAAAGAGGTGAAGGTAAGTCAGCGTTATACAAAACGTTATAAAAAAGGGAGGTTTGTTGCTTTTTCTATGGTTCCTCTAGCCGTAGAGCTAATTATAACCAACACTTGTAATTTTCGTTGTATCCACTGTTCAAAAAGCTCTAAATCTGGTAGCTTTCCTAACGAATTATCAACCGAAGAAATTTTACACATTATTGATGAATGTTTAGAAATAGGAGTGCCCGAATTACGATTTATGGGCGGGGAACCGTTAGTACATCCGAGTTTTTTTAAGTTTATTGAACACGCTAGAGTAAGAGGAGTATTTCAACTGAAATTGAGTACAAATGCTTGGTTAATAGATGAAAATAAAGCAAAAAAGCTTGCGGAATGCTTTGACAGTATTCAAATTAGTGTTCATGGGGCTTCCTCGTCAGTTCATGATCGTATCGTTAGAAAAAAGGGGGCCTGGAGCCAAGCGAGAAGAGCGACAAAGCTTTTGAATGACAATGGTGTAAAAGTCAACATTGGTTTTTCAGTAATACGAGAAAACGTTCAAGATATTTACAAGATGCCAGAACTTGCTCAGAAATGGAAGGCGGACGGACTAGGTTTTCTTTGCCTTATTCCACAAGGAAGAGGTGAAGAGCTTAATGGCTGGTCAATAGAGGAAATTCTGGAAATGGGGGAGGAGATAAAAAAGATAAAGCGTGATGTAGGTTCCTGTCTTAATTTTGACGTAGCAGGATTTCCTCCTGTAGAACCCCTTGAAAACGATCATACGGTTTATGGTTGCGAAGCAGGAAAGACCTTAATGGTAGTTGACCCTGATGGCATGATAAAACTTTGTGGTATCTTTGAAAGATTGGGGACAAACATTAAAGAAAGACCCCTCCTAGAGATATGGCATTCACCAGAGTTTGTAAGAGTAAGAAGACAACAAAATTGTAGAAACTGCAATTTTGGTCCGATCTGCTGGGGATCCTGTATGTTTTTAGAGAAAGAAAGCGCGAAGTATAAAAAGAAAGAAGTATAAAAAAGAAAAAGGTACTTTCATATCCGAAAGTACCTTTTTTAATAAAAAAGAGGAACCAAACTTGTCCCTCTTATTAGATTCATACACGAAAACGATGTGGCTTATCAGTCCAGAGAAAAAGCGGGGCAACATACTGCAGCCAAGGTATTTGATTTTTCGTCAGCTGCATTCGGAATTTTGGAATTTCTGAAACAAACAGTTGTTTCTTCAGTTACTTCTTCTTTACCACTTTGCTGCATGTCTTCTGGAGCAGTACTTTTTGTTGCCGTTATCATACCGTATCTCCTTCCGCTAAAGACTATTCACTTTTCAATACACTGAGAAACACTCTCAGCATGCTAATTTCAGCCTAACAAAACCAAGTAATCTTGTCAAATCTCAGTCTTGTACAATACAAGATGAGCCCCAAATGAAAGCCATTTCTAACGCAAAATG
>CAZYOI010000023.1:0-9550 GCA_964648705.1 uncultured Candidatus Saccharibacteria bacterium
TAGTAAGTGAAAACCGGGCATAGCCCGGCTCCGTTTGCGGCTATATCCGAAAAAAAGCTTTTAACTTTTTAAGTTTTACCCATCATGCGCTTTTTAATTATAGGGGAAAAATCTTTCTCTGTAAAGCCCTAAATCTTAATTTCAATGTCTACCCCGGCAGGAAGATTCAGATTCATCAAAGCGTCAATCACATCCGAATTCGGGCTTAAAACGTCAATCAGCCTCTTGTGGACCCTCATCTCGAACTGCTCTCTGCTGTCTTTATGAACAAAAGAAGAACGGTTTACAGTATATTTCTTGGTAGCCGTAGGAAGAGGAACAGGCCCTATAATCTCAGCTCCATATCTAAGAGCTGTATCAACGATCTGGCGGGCGCTGTTATCTATCACCTTGTAATCATAAGCTCTCAATTTTATTCTGAGCTTGGATTTTACTTTCTTTTTTTTAGTCGTAGGCATTAAGCTCTTCCTTTATTCTAATGATACAAACTCGCCCATCCTTTAAAGAATGAGCGAATTACGCTACTTTAAGATCTTTGTAACTACGCCGGCTCCCACTGTCTTTCCTCCTTCTCTGATAGCAAACCTTTGCTGTTCCTCTAAGGCGATTGGCACCAAAAGCTTGACTTTGGGGCTGACAGTGTCTCCCGGCATTACCATTTCTGTTCCTTCGGGCAAGGTTACTTCCCCTGTGACATCCGTAGTCCTGATATAGAACTGGGGCTTGTAGCCTGCAAAGAAAGGCGTGTGGCGGCCTCCCTCTTCTTTGGTCAGGATATAGATCTCTGTTTCAAACTCCGTGTGGGGGGTGACAGACCCGGGCTTGGACAAAACCTGTCCTCTTTCAACTTCTTCCTTTTTCAGTCCTCTTAAAAGAATACCGACATTGTCTCCTGCTCTTCCTTCGTCAAGCATCTTGTTGAACATTTCCACAGATACAGCTACTGTCTTCTGAGTGTCTCTCAAGCCGACTAATTCCACTTCTTCTCCGGGCTTGACAAGGCCTCTTTCAATTCTTCCTGTGGCTACGGTTCCTCTTCCCTCAATGGAGAAGACATCCTCAACAGCCATCAAGAAGGGCTTATCGACATCTCTGGCGGGCTCTGGGATATAATCGTCGAGAGCTTTCATCAGCTCTATAACGGGCTTGGCTACTTCATCTTCCTGGGATTTGGCCTCCAAGGCCTTCAGGGCCGAACCTTTGATAATGGGAGTCTCGTCTCCGGGAAACTCATACTTTTTAAGAAGCTCCCTTACTTCGGATTCCACCAAATCGATAATTTCAGCGTCGTCTACCATGTCTGTCTTGTTTAAAAAGACAACCAAGGAAGGCAGACCTACCTGGCGGGCCAGAAGAATATGCTCTCTGGTCTGGGGCATAGGCCCGTCAGGAGCGGAAACTACCAAAATAGCTCCGTCCATCTGGGCAGCTCCGGTAATCATGTTCTTGACATAATCGGCGTGGCCGGGACAGTCAATATGAGCGTAGTGCCTTTTTTCTGTCTCATACTCCAAATGAGAAACAGAAATGGTAAGGCCTCTGGCCTTTTCCTCTGGAGCGGCGTCAATCTGGTCAACGCTTTTTTCAACAGCTCCAAAACCGCTCAGGTTTAAAACATGAAGAATAGCCGCGGTTAAAGTGGTTTTGCCGTGGTCCACATGGCCGATGGTGCCTATGTTAACATGCGGCTTTCCTCTTTCAAATTTTTCTTTTTCTGCCATATTTGTTTAAGAAAAGCTGAACCAGCTTCTCTTTTTTTAATTTATTAATTGTTTTAAACAAACATCAACCTTTTTGTTCATATATCTCCTTTATAATAGAAGAGCTAATTATAGTCAAGTCCTTTTCCCTTCAATTATCTCCTGAGCTATATTCTGAGGCACCTCTTCGTACTTTTCAAACTCCATGGTGAAATTCCCCCTTCCTTCTGTGATAGATCTTAAAGTGGTAGCATATCCGAACATTTCAGCCAAAGGAATCTTAGCGTCAATAACCTTAAGGTTAAGCCTATCTTTGGTTTCTTCAATCTTGCCTCTTCTGGAAGAAAGATCTCCCACCACGTCTCCGAAAAAGTCACCGGGGACAATAACCTCCATTTTCATTATGGGTTCGAGCAGAACAGCATTAGCTTTTTTGGCTGCCTCTCTGAAAGCTGTAGCGGCTGCAATCTTAAAGGCGTTCTCCGAAGAATCAACCTCATGGAAAGAGCCGTCAAAAAGAGTAGCGTCTAAATCCACCATGGGATATCCTGCCACAACGCCCTTGTCCATAGCTTCTTTGACTCCTTTTTCCACAGAGGGAATAAACTCCTGGGGAATGGTCCCTCCTTTGATCTCATCGTGGAATTCAAACCCTTTTCCTCTTTCTTTGGGCTCCAGCCTCAAGAAGACATGGCCGTACTGGCCTCTTCCTCCTGACTGCCTAATGTACTCTCCTTCAGCTTCAGCCTCTTTTTTAACGGTTTCCTTGTAAGATACCTGGGGCCTTCCTATATTTGCCTCCACTTTAAACTCTCTCTTCATTCTGTCTATTAAAACCTGCAAATGAAGCTCTCCCATTCCGGAAATCACGGTCTCCCCCGTCTCCAGATCGCCTTTTACCCTGAAGGTAGGATCTTCCTCTGCCAGCTTCCTTAAGGCCTCCCCCATTTTCTCCTGATCTGCCTTGGACTTGGGCTCTACTTTGATGGAAATAACGGGCTCTGGAAACTCAATCTGCTCCAAGACTATGGGGTTTTCCGGGTCGCATAAAGTATGGCCTGTCTTGGTGTTTTTCAGACCCACTACGGCAGCAATATCTCCGGCAAAAACCTGATCCACCTCTTCTCTTTCTGCAGAATGCATTCTTACTATTCTTCCTATTCTTTCTTTTTCCTCTGTATTGGAGTTCAAAGCGTAAGAACCCGCTTTTAAGGTTCCGGAATAAACCCTGAAATAGGTTAGGGTTCCCACATAGGGATCTGTCGCTATTTTAAAGGCCAGAGAGGCGAAGGGAGCTTTGTCGTCAGCCCTTCTTTCTGCCTTCTCTTCGGTCTCAGGATCTACTCCCTCTACGGGAGGCATATCGTCCGGGGAGGGGAAATAATGGACAATGGCGTCCAAGAGGGGCTGAACCCCTTTGTTTTTCAAAGCAGAACCGCAGAAAACGGGCACCAGCCTATACTCCAGAACAGCCTTTCTTAAAACCTTCATCAGTTCTTCTGCAGGAATCTCTTTGCCCTCCAGATAATCCTCCATCGTTTTCTCGTCTTCTGCCACTATCCTTTCTACCATCTTGTTGCGCCATTCTTTCGCTTTCTCCTTAAATTCCCCGGGAATCTCCTCTTCTTTGACAATCTGCCCGAAATCGCCTTCAAAAAAGAGAGCCTTCATTTTAATCAGATCTATGACTCCCTTGTGGCC
The DNA here is from genome assembly GCA_964648705.1 of uncultured Candidatus Saccharibacteria bacterium. GTDB lineage: Bacteria > Patescibacteriota > Minisyncoccia > Minisyncoccales > GWA2-38-27 > CAZDXV01. The sequence goes on from CAZYOI010000023.1 coordinate 3,402, forward strand.
GCTTTCTTCTCCTATGGGAATCTGAACCGCTAGGGCGTTCGGAGTAAGCTTTTCTGTTATAGAGTTGAAGCTTTTCTCAAAAGAAGCTCCTGTTCTGTCCAGTTTGTTGACAAAGCACATTCTGGGAACATGGAACTTGTCTGCCTGGCGCCAGACGGTCTCTGACTGGGGCTCTACTCCGGCAACTCCGTCAAAAACAACCACTGCCCCGTCTAAAACCCTCAAAGACCTCTGGACTTCGGCTGTAAAGTCAATATGTCCAGGCGTGTCGATAATGTTTATCCTGTATTCTGACTCCTTTTTTCTTTCTTTTTCTGAAGGAACCCAGAAGCAGGTTGTAGCAGCCGAGGTGATGGTGATTCCTCTTTCTCTCTCCTGCTCCATCCAGTCCATAATGGCCTTGCCGTCGTGAACCTCCCCTATCTTATGGGAAATTCCGGTATAAAACAAAACTCGCTCGGTAACTGTCGTCTTGCCGGCGTCAATATGAGCGATAATTCCGATATCTCTTACTTTTTTTAAGGGATATTCTCTTTCCATAATCTTTTACCAGGCAAAATGGGCAAAAGCTCTGTTGGCCTCTGCCATCCTGTGAGTATCTGCTCTTTTTTTAACAGCCCATCCTGTATTGCTGGAAGCGTCCATTATCTCCTGGGCGAGTCTTTCTGCCATAGAAGTTCCTTTTTTGTTTTTAGCTCCCCTAATAATCCACCTTATGCCCAGGGTAAGCTTTCTGTCTCCTTTTACTTCTCTGGGAACCTGATAGGTGGCCCCTCCTATCCTTTTGGATTTCACCTCCAAGCGGGGAGAGCTGTTTTTCAAAGCTGAATCAAAAACCTCCAAAGGATCCTTCTTTGTTTTCTTTTTGATAATATCAAAGGCGTCATAAACTATCTTTCTGGCCTTGGTCTTTTTCCCCCTCTCCATAATTTGGTTTATCAACTTTGCCACTATAACGCTCTTGTAAACAGGATCTGGAGTTAGAGGATGTTTTTTTATCTTCTTGGATTCTGCCATTTTTACTTCTTTGGTTTCTTAGCTCCGTATTTGCTTCTTGACTGCGTCTTGCCTTCAACGCCTCCGGTATCCAAAACTCCTCTTACCACATGATACCTGACGCCGGGAAGGTCTTTAACCTTGCCTCCTCTTATCAAAACAACCGAATGCTCCTGAAGATTGTGGCCTTCTCCGGGAATATAGGCCGTAACTTCCATACCGTTGCTCAGCCTGACTCTTGCTACTTTCCTTAAAGCAGAGTTTGGCTTTTTAGGAGTGACGGTAAAAACCTTAACGCAAATCCCCTTCTTAAAAGGAGAAGGAAACCTGCTTGGCTTGTTCTTTAGGGTGTTGAATCCGCGCCTTAAAGCAGGGGTCTTGGATCTCCCCTTTTCCTTCTTTCTTCCTTTTTTAACTAATTGGTTTACAGTCGGCATAGATAAAAATAATTAAGCGCTAAGCGCTTACAATTTACAAACTTAGCAAATCTTTAAAAAGTTGTCAATAAATCTAAAAACCCAAGCCAACGAAAGGCGCTCCTACTAAGAAATTATACAGGAAACTGGAGATATATGGAAGAAACATCAAAGCCAAAATCAAAGCCAGAAATATACCCACAAAAGAGCCGCTCAAGCTCTGGATAACCCTTGACTGGGGAAAAAGGTCCATAAGAAGCTTGGATCCGTCCAAAGGAGGAATAGGAATAAGGTTGAACAAGCCCAAAAAGATATTGACATAAACTATCCAGGTCAGAGCAATATACAAAAAGCTCCCTACAGAAACAGCTCCAAAAGCTACGCTGAATCTCAATCCCAGACCGAAGATCAAAGCAAGAATAAAGTTGGCGCAGGGACCGGAGAAGGCAACCTTGGTAGAGCCCCACTTTTGGTCACGAAGATTATACGGATTGTAGGGAACGGGCTTTGCCCAGCCGATAAATCCCCCTACAAAAAACAAAAGGAAGAGAGGCAGAATAACAGTTCCCATCAAATCAATATGCTTGATAGGATTCAAGGTAAGCCTTCCTGCGTACTTTGCCGTAGGATCTCCCAGATAGTTGGCTGTCCATCCGTGGAAATACTCATGGAAAACAGCAGAAACAACTATTATTATATAAAGAAATAATTTAAAAGCGATACCGGCTTCCATAATAGTTTGAATTATACCAGAAAAACACTTGAAAAAAAACACCTTTCCTGTATAATACCTCTATATGGCAAAAGAATGCGCAATCTGCAAAAAAGGATCTATGATGGTTCAGAAGAGAAAGAAGCTTCGCGGAAAATACAACCCAACCATCAAAAAGAGAAAATACCCAAATCTCCAATGGGTTGTTTTGCTTTCCGGCAAAAGAGTAAAAGCCTGCGCAAAGTGCATTAAAAAACTGGGTAATAAAAAATAGCGGGGCATGGTGTAATTGGCTAACATACACGCATGGGGTGCGTGCGATTCCCGGTTCAAGTCCGGGTGCCCCGAATGCTTTCCGTCCTTTTGCAGGGACGGGTTTCATTATCTCTTTTTTTATCCACAAAAAAACAGCTGAATTAAAAGCTGTCCCGAAAGGGAGCCCTGCCATCTTTAGAAGATTCTTGGAAAAGTTTCCAAGTGGGTGTTCGCACGCGCAGGCCACGGCCTGCACAAATATTGAACTCCCTTTATAACGGTTATAGTCCAGAATCTATCTAAGATGACCGGGCACTTTTATTATACCTCTTTTCGAAAAAAGAGGTCAAGCTCCTTAGATATTCAAAACCTCCACTAGCTGCTTTATTAAAGAAACCACTACGGGGGGAGGCATTAAGCTATAGGCCATTCTTCCTTTTTCATCCTCAACTTCCCAGGGTTTCTCTGTTACCTCCACTTTCTCCCCGTTCCAGCTGTAGACAAACTCGGGAGTAATCTCGTAGTCTTCTACATAATCTTCAGCTTTATCTACAGGCACAGAGTTTCTCAAAAGAACCTTTGGTATGCCGTATAAATTGAAGGCTTTTTTAATAAGCTCTCTGTCTGTCTCCAGTCTTTCTTTTATTGGCTCTATCCCTTCTTTATCTCCTTCTTTAGTTATCATTCTCTTCCCCTCGCAAGCAGAGTTGTCGCATACAAGATAGAATTCGTCTCTCTCTTTGTCATATTCAACCTTTTTTGTAGGAAGAAGCTTTAAGTTTCTGGAGGTCTGGCACTCGGGGCAGATTACCCTGTATTTTATTCTTTCATCTATTACGTTCTCCGGCACGTCTATTAAAACAAAAACGTCGAGATCTTCCCTGTAATCAATCAAATCTCTGAAAAACAGAGAATAGGATATCTGATCCATTTTTCTTGGAAAGCCGTCTATAAAGAGAGCTTTCTTTCCTTTCTCTGAAATCTCCTTTTTAATCAAAGCCAGAATTAATTCTGTAGGAAGAAGGGTTTTGGTGCTTCTGTTCTCCAAGGATTCTATTATCTTGTCCAAAGACTCAAATCCTCTGTAGTTTTCTTTTAAAAAGGATACAAATTCCTTTTTCTTTTCTTTGTCCTGAATAACCTCGTCAAACTCTCGAACCATATCCCCGATGGAAAAGTGCTCTATTTTATCTTCCGCTAACACCTCTTTGAGCATTTTAGCATAGGTCCCCTTGCCGGAGCTCTTGGGCCCCAAAAGATAGGCAATAAAGCTTTTGTCCTTTAGGTATTCTTTTAATTTCTTTATCTCCTCTCCCGCCTTGAACTCAAAATACTCCCGCCTTTCTTTAAAGTCGGTTAAATCAAACTTTTTGTATTCCTCTGTTTTAGTTTTGAAAATTGGAAACTCTATATCTTTCATTTTTTAAAATAAGAACCTTTTTTCGCTAAGGAACTGCTATTTATTCTTGAAATAAAAATTATCTCCCGTGGAAATGATTCCTATATCATTATCTTTATCTGTTCTTTTAACCTGTATACCAAATTCTTCTAATCTTGCCAAGACACCCTTGTCGGGATGCCCGTAGGAGTTCTCCCCTACAGAAATAACAGCCAAAGAAGGAGAAACCTTTTCTAAAAATTCCGGACAGCTTGAGGTTTTGCTTCCGTGGTGGGCCGCTTTCAAGACATCAGAATCTGCATCCCCCAGCTTCTTTTCCGTCTTTTCTGTAATATCTCCTGTAAAAAGAAAGGAGTTAGATCCGTGCAAAAGCTTCAAAACGATAGAGGTATCGTTGATGCTATTATCCAGCTTCTCTGAAGGGTGAAGAACCTTTAATAAGGCCCCCTTAAAAAATATTGTTTGCCCTTTTCTCGCTTTCAAGATATTGGCTCCTTCTTTTTTTATCATCTCCTTCCATGCTTCATACTCTTTTGTTTCTTTCTCTGCTCCTGTCTGAAGAATATTCTCAACCTTGTAGTTTCTTAAAACTTCAATCAAACCGAATAAATGGTCGTGGTCCGGATGCGTCAAAACCATCAGCTCTATAGTCCTGTCGTAAAAGGGCATCTCCTCTGAAAGCTTCTCCAGAATAACAGAGGAAGGACCTCCGTCTATTAAAATCTGCTTGTCTGTTAAAGCCTCAATGTATATGCTGTCTCCCTGGCCGACATTAAAGAATATGACTTCAAGCTCTTTTGGCCTGTTTAAGTCATAAACTACAAACCAGACAATGAGACCGGCCAAAAAGAGGATAAATAATGAAAACCAGGCTTTTTTCATTCTTAAAGAAACAGCCCAAAGACGTTTTTAAAAAATATCCTTGGGCTGCGGTTCGAACCGAAAAACGATAAGATTAAGCTGCCTTTTTGAATTCTTCGGCTCCCTCTTTTGAAACAATCCTGAACATCTTTGTACCGCATGCCGGACAAGTTCCGGAAATAGCGTACCTCTTGACATTCCCTTTGCCTTTCATTTCGACAAGCTTGGGGTTTTCCATTTTAACGTTTTTCTTCTTGCACTTTACGCAATATCCCGTATATTCTTCTGCCATAATAACATCTATATTGGCTTTTAAATTCGACCTTTGAAGAACTTTTTCTTAATTATATAAGAATAAAGTTAAAATAGCAACTAAAATTCAATAATTTTCTATTTCAGCTTCTCTTAAGGCCTCTTCTGCTATTTTACCAGTATTAATCTTTTTTTCCATTTCTTCAAGCTTTTTCAGGTCTCCTTTAGCTGTCTGGTGGGCCGGAACAAATAAAGTGCAGCAGTCCTCCTGGGGCTTTATTGATATATTGTAAGTTCCTATCTTTTTAGCTTTATCTATTATCTCATTTTTATCCTCTCCTACCAAAGGACGGATAATAAGGAGATCCGCCGCATCTGAAACTATGCCCATATTAACCAGTGTCTGAGAGCTTACCTGCCCTAAGCTCTCCCCTGTTATTAAAGCTAAACACTTTTCTTTTTGAGCTATTCTTTCAGCTATTTTAAGCATTAATCTTCTGTAAGATAAAACTCTGTATTTGGCAGGTATTTTAGCTTTTACTTCCAATTGAGCTTTCTGAAAAGGAACAAAGTATACTTTTAAAGAAGGTTGGTACTTTAAAAATACCTCAGCTAACTCTTTTATCTTTTCTATGCTTTTTTTAGAAACCAAAGGAAAACTGTGAAAATGAAGCCATATGTTCTCTACTCCTCTTTTGGCTGCCAAAAAAGAAGCTACAGGAGAATCAATTTCCCCCGACACTAAAGACAATCCTTTTCCTGAAGCTCCTGCAGGAAGGCCGCCTAATCCCTTTCTTTTTTCAAAATAGAGAAACCATCCTTTTTTTCTTATCTCGACAAAGATTTCAGTGTCCGGACTATCTAAATCAACTTTATTATCAATTTTCCCGGCTATCTTATCTATTACTTCTTCTTTTTTTTCTTTCAATAACCCTTTTTCCATTTTCAACCTTATAGCAAAAGAACCTTTAATGTCCTGTTTAAATACAAAATCTGAAAACTCCTCCAAAGAAGTATCAGAGAAATAGAAGACGGGAGAATGCCAGACAATGCCAAAACACCTTCCTGCAACTTCAGAAGCTTTCTCTCTATCTTCTGTCTCTATAAATATTCTCTCTCTAAAAGAGTTAATCTTAAAGTCAATTCCTTCTTTCTTTAAAAAAGAAGAGAGATTTAAAACCAATCTCTTTTGAAAGAGTTTCTTTACATTCTCTGACTTTAAAAACAGTTCTCCAAAAGCTATTAAAATTCCTTTTTT
>CAZYOI010000024.1:0-9338 GCA_964648705.1 uncultured Candidatus Saccharibacteria bacterium
CGCAGTGCCTGTCTCGGCTTCCCACAGTAAAAGCGTTAAGAATATGGCCCGGCTCAAGCATCTCTTTTCCGTAGATAATGTGCTCTCCTTCGGGTCCTGCATCAGTAGCTAAACTGTAGGGCTCTATCTCTCTCCAGCCCTCAGGAGTATTTTCTGTTTTCGGGTAATAAATCATTAATGTTTCTCTATCTTGAGCTGATTCTGCTATTGTTTTTACTATTTCTCTAAAGTCCATATTCTTATTCTAGCAAAATTCAGCCAAATAAAAAACCGCTTAAAGGCGGTTTTTTAATTACTCTTCTAGATCTAAATCCTCGTTATAATCCTCATACTCTTCATCTTCGTCGTCGTCTAGGAACATATCCTGAGCTTCTTCAAATTCGTCTTCTTGCATTAGATATTTTGATTCCTTCATCGTTTCCGTAGAGGGATAAACCCCCTTATTTTCCAACAGCTACGGGAGACCACCCCGTTTCTAACTGTTAAAAATCATTGTATAGAAGTAAAAGGAGTTGTCAAGAGAAGATATTAACAACTATCTTAAGAAGTCAGACTCCATTTTGTTTTCAGAAGGCAGAAGCCAGGGCAGCTTGAATCCCAGGAAATAAACGAGGGCCGTTGCTGTTTTTGAAAAGATAAGTTTTGGAAGAAAAAACCTTCTTGCCTTCCTTTTGTATTTTAAAAAGTCAGGAAAGCTTTTAAGAAGGATTTCGGCGGCGGTAAGCCCCCAGACCACTCCCCCGCCGGACCAGGGCTTGGTCATTCCGGCGGCGTCTCCGCAGAGCGTAATTTTATCGCTGGAAGGGATAATGAGGCCCTGAGGAACCAGCCGGGCTTCTCTTTCTTTTAAATGAATATTGTTTTTCTTTAAAAAACCTTCCAGTTCTTCGACGGCTCTTTTGGGATTAGAGAGTATTCCGTACTCTATTTTTTCTCCTCTCGGTATTTTCCAGATAAATCCTTCCTTCAGGGGCCAGACATCAACATAGTCTTTTTTTGATTTTTCCTCTTTAAAACCCAGAATCCCCAGCCTAAAATCAGGATTCGGGAGGCCGAGCTGTTCTCTGACGGAAGAATTAGCTCCGTCGCACCCTATTATCCTGTCAAATCCTTTGGGAAGAGAATCTATGGTTTTGTTGAATATTATCTCAGCTCCAGCTTTTTGGGCCAGCTTAAATGCTGTTTTGTCCAATTCGGAGTGGTTCATTGCCAGAAACTCTTTAGAAAATTCAACTCTTGTCTTCTTTTTAGGAAAATAGATGTTTACAGAATTAATCCTGTTCTCTGTAAGTTTTCTGCTTTGGGGAATGAAGCCAAGAATTCTTTTGGAAAAAAGGCCTGAACAGGCTTTTTTAATCCCGGCTTCCTTTTCCTTTTCAAAAAGAGTAACCTGATATCCTTTCTCAGAGAGTTTCCAGGCCAAATAGAATCCGCATATACCCCCTCCGATAATAGCTGTTTTATTCTTCATTTTGGATATTTTCAATTTTAAAATCTTCTTTCTGGTTTTCTGAAACAATATAACCCAGACCGAAGGAAATCAAAGATATTAAAAAGACAGCTATAAAGATGACTATTTCCTCTTGATGGTCTTTGACAAAAAGAATGATTTTTGATAGCATTTTAATATAAGATATGTATAATTATAAAATTTTGAAATATGTCAAAGGTAAAAGCTACAGGAACAACTAAATTAGGAAGAGATTCCAAGCCCAAATATCTGGGGGTTAAGCTTTATGCCGGCCAAAAAGCAGAACCCGGCATGATAATTGTCCGCCAAAGAGGGACAAAATTTATTCCCGGAAAGAATGTTAAAAAAGGATCTGACGACAGTCTTTACGCCCTTAAGACGGGAGTGGTCAGCTTTAAAAGCTCTAAAAAGAAAAGCTTTAACGGATCCGCCAAAAAGATAAATATAGTCAGTATTATTCAGAAATAGTTAAAAAGCAGCTTTTTTAAGGCTGTTTTTTGATTGCAGCTTTTAGAAACTCTTTAAAGAGAGGATGGGGATTCAAGGGCCTTGACTTAAACTCCGGGTGAAACTGGGTTCCTACAAAGAAGGGATGATTCTTGAGCTCTATAATTTCAACCAAATCTCTTTTAGGATTCAGGCCCGCCATAACCATCCCTTTCTCTTTTAAGGCCTCTCTGTAAGCGTTGTTTAATTCATAGCGGTGGCGGTGCCTTTCAGAAATCTTTCTTTTGTTATAAGCTCTTGATGAAGCTGTCTCCGGCTTAAGCTGGCATTTGTAAGCTCCCAGCCTCATAGTCCCCCCGTACCTCTTCTCCTTTATGAGCTTTTTCTGCTCTGCCATAACGTCAATTACAGGCTCCCGGCAGTTTTTTTTGATTTCTGTAGAACAGGCCTTTTCAATGCCGCAGACATTGCGGGCAAACTCAACTACAGCCAGCTGCATTCCCAGACAAAGGCCGAAGTAAGGGATTTTGTTCTCTCTGCAGTATTTTACAGCCCTTATCTTCCCCTCAACTCCCCTGTTGCCGAATCCTCCGGGAACTATTATCCCGTCATATTCTTTTATCTCTTTTAAGGCAGAGGGGTTTCTTTCGTATTTTTCGGCAGAAAGCCAGGTTATCTCGGCCTCTTTCTTTAAAGAATAGGCAGCATGCTTTATAGCCTCAATAACAGAAATGTAAGAATCCATTAAAGTGAATCTGCCTGTTTCAAAGTACTTGCCGACAATGCCTATCTTTACTTTTCCTTTGCTCTTTTCTATGCTTCTGACCATTTTTTTCCATTCTCCCATATCCCCTTTTCTCGGCTTTAACCCCATTTTCTCTAATATCTTGTTTCCCAGATTTTCTTTTTCAAAGTTAACGGGAACCTGATAGATTGAATCAACATCGGGGGCTGAAATAACATCGTCCAAAGAAACATTGCAGAAAACAGAGATTTTCTTTTTCCTGATTTTATCCAGGGAAACGGCAGCTCTGGCCAGAATTAATTCGGGCTGTATTCCCGCAGAATTAAGAGTCCTCACGGCATACTGGGTAGGCTTGGTCTTCATCTCCCCTATCTTTTTCGGTATGGGAAGATAACTTACCAAGATAAAAAGAACCTCCCTGGGATTTTTCAGCTTCATCATTCTGGCAGCCTCTAAAAAAAGCATATTCTGATACTCTCCAACTGTTCCCCCTATTTCAATTAAAACAAAATCAGCCTTGGTTTTTTTAGCTGATTTCTTTATTCTTGAGATTACTTCGTTCGGGATATCGGGCACCACCTCTACGCATTTTCCGTCATATTCCAGATTTCTCTCCCTCTCGATTACCGCCTGATAAACCCTTCCTGTAGTGATATAGTTTTCTGTGTAGATGTCCTCTTCCAGAAACCTTTCGTAGTTACCTACGTCCTGGTCGCATTCTGCTCCGTCATCGGTGACAAAAACCTCTCCGTGCTCTATGGGATTCATTGTTCCGGCGTCAACATTTACATAAGGATCTATTTTGATTGCCGTAACTTTAAATCCTTTGCTCTTTAATACCCTCCCTATGGAGGCTACTCCTATGCCTTTGCCTATGCCGGACATTACGCCGCCTGCTACAAATATATATCGGGACATTATTTTTCCTCCACTATATTTACAGTTATCTCGCTTTCTAAATTGTGATTAAGCTTTATCTTAACCTGAAACTCCCCTAGTTCTTCAAGGGGGGCCTCAAGGTCAACTTGATTTTTAGATATATCAAAGCCCAGCTCTCTTAATTTCTCTGCTACTTTCTGATCTGTTACTTTCTCGAAAAACTGGCCCTTTTCCCCTACTTTTACGGGAAGCGCCACTTCAGTGCTTTCCAGCCGGGAAGCCAGTTTTTGGGCTTCTTCCAATTCCCTTCTGTCTTTTTCCTTTTCCTCTTCCTTAATTTCTTCAAGCCGTTTTAAGGCCTCTTTTGTCGCCGGCTTGGCCAGCTCCCGGGGAATTAAAAAGTTCCTGGCGTAGCCGTCTTTGACCTCCTTGACTTCATGCTTTTTCCCTATATTTTCTATGTCTTTTAGAAGAATGACTTTCATAACTGTATTTTAAACTAATTATTTAAGCAATTCAATAGCTTTTTCCAGCTGAGGATCCTTGTCCTGGTTGTAATCCTCTTCTGTCATTTCAATCTTAATATCGGGTTCCAGCCCTTTTTCTGTTATCTGCTTCCCTTTGGGCGTCAGCCACTTGGCCACGGTAACTTTTAAGCTGGCGTCTTCTCTCAGGGTGACAAGCTCCTGAACAGACCCTTTTCCAAAAGAGGTCTCCCCTATCAGTTTTACTCCCCGGTTGTCTCTAATAGCCGCAGCCAGAATCTCTGAGGCGGAAGCTGAACCCTGGTTGATTAAAATTACCAGAGGATAGCTCAAGAGCTTGGAATTTCCCTCTGCCTTATATGCTATCTTCCCTTCTCCGTCTCCAAAGTCCTCTATGACAACTGTATTGCCCTTTTCCAAAAACCAGCCTGCTATTTCCTGGGATATTTCAAGATAGCCTCCGGGGTTGCTTCTTAAGTCAATGATTATTTTTTCAGCTGAGCTGTTTAAAATCTCCAGAGCTGCTTTAGAGAATTCAGAGTCTGCCTTTTCTGAAAAATGGTACATATTGATATAGGCTATATTTTCCTCCTTCATTTCCCACCTTAAAGAAGGCACTTCTATGACGTCTCTTTCAATCTCAAACTCTCGGGAGCTGTCCCAGTCCTTGCGGAGTATAGAAAGGGTGACTCTTGTCCCTTTAGGCCCCCTTATAAGGGTAACCGCTTCCTCCAGGCTCATATCCAAGGTGCTGACGTCTTCCACTTTAATTATGATATCCCCCGGTCTCAGGCCCGCTTTCTGGGCCGGAGTTCCTTCCAAAGGAGCTATAACCTGAAGCCTTCCTTTCCTTACACCTACCTCCATTCCTACTCCTTCAAACCTTCCCCTTACATCCTCTAAAAACTTCTCTGTCTTTTCGGGAGTAAAGAAAATAGTATAGGGGTCCTCTAAAGACTTTACCATACCAGAGACCGCGCCGTAAATCATCTCCTGAGCGTTCAAAGCCGAAGGGTCAACATACTTTTCTTCCAGCTTGTTCCAGGTCTCCCAGAGCAGAGAGAGGTCCACATTTTGAGGCGGGCAGACAGGGCAGGTTACAGAAAGCTTTCCTATCCAAAAACCGCCGGCAAACACTGCTAGAATAAATAGCGATAAAATTATTTTCTTTTTCAGAGATTCCATTTATCTCTTTATATCAAAAAGAGAAACTAAAAGCAAACACCTTTTTAATAATCCTTTTATCTGTTAAAATATGATAATGGAAAAGAAAGTCGCCGCAGTAGATCTTGGAGCATCTAAGACAAGAACGGCTCTGATTGACCAAAAGGGCAGAATTTTGGATAAAAAAGAAACGGCTACTCCTAAAAGCTCCGCAAGAGCTATAACCGGCAATATCATATCCCAGGTAAAAAAACTCAAGGGTTTCTCTGCTATAGGGATAAGCGCCACAGGACCTATTGACTTTAAAAAGGGGGCCTTAAAAAATCCTTCCAACATCGATTCCAAGGAGGTTCCTCTTAAAAGACCCCTTGAAAAGGAGTTTAATCTTCCCGTCTTTCTCTACAACGACGCCGCATCCGCTGTCTGGGGAGAAAAGCATTTCGGCCTCAAAAAGAATTACCGGAATATAGTGTTTGTCACCATCTCTTCCGGTATTGGAGCCGGAGCTATAGTGGATAATCATCTTCTGATAGGAAAAGACGGAAACGCAGCCGAAGTAGGACATTTTATCGTAGACTCTGAATACAACCTTCCTTGCTCTTGCAAAAGAGGAAAGGGCCACTGGGAGGGATACTCTTCCGGCAGAAATCTTCCAAGGTTCTTTAAGCACTGGCTTTCTTTCCATAATCTTAAAAAAAAGTATAAGATTGAAAAGCCAGAAGATATTTTCAAGCTTTCAAAAGACAAGACAGTCGCTGAATTCCTAAAAGAGGTAAACAGAATAAACGCAAGAGGGATTTCCAATATTATCACGGCCTACTCTCCTGAAATAGTCGTTCTGGGAGGGAGCGTCTTTTTAAAAAACGAAAAGCTTCTTCTTTCCGGCATTGAAAAGAACGCAGAAAAGTTTTTACCTTTGCCTGAGATAAAAGCTACAGCTTTGAAAGAGGATGTCTCTCTTTTGGGGGCTGCAGCTGTTGTTTTCTGGCCGCCTAATGAGAAGTAGAATAAAAAAACAATTAATAGAGGAAATCAACGCCCTAAGGACAGAAGAGGGCTATCTTTTAGCCGGCATACCCAGATTCAAGTGCCTTTTCGGAAGAGACTCCCTTATTGCCTCTTGGGAGCTTCTTTCTTACGATTCTGAAATAGCCAGAAATACTCTGAGAGTTTTGGCCCAACTACAGGGAGAAAAGGAGGATTTTGAAACAGAAGAAGAACCGGGGAAAATACTCCATGAAATCTATCCTCAAAACATTTCTCAGGAATGGTGGGAAAAATGGAAAAAAGAATGCAAATGGCTTAAAAAAGGGAAAGCTTACTACAACGCAGAAGACAGCACGGTCTGGTTTCTGGTTCTGGCCGGCAAGTACTTTTTGAAAACAAAAGATAAAAAGTTTTTAGAAATTATCCGGCCCAATATTGAAAGAGCTTTGGAATGGGTTTTCAAATACGGGAATACGGACAAAGACAGCTTTGTAGAGGCCCAGAAAAGAAATCCCGAAGTGCCTTCTTATCCCAGCTGGACAGAGAAGTTTCCGGGCGTAAAGACGCCGATAGCCCCTGTTGATCTCCAGGGACTGACTTTTAAAGCTTTTAATTTAATAAAAGAAATAGCTGAGGAAAAAGAGCTGACCTCCAAGCTTTCTGAAGAATCAAAGAAGCTAAAAAGAGAATTCAATGAAAGGTTTTGGATGCCGGATAAAGAATTCTTCGCTTTTGCTTTGGACGGAGATAAAAAGCAGATAGCCAAGGTTACTTCTTCTCCCGGCCACCTTCTTTTTACAGGCATTGTAGACGAAGACAAAAGAGAAAAAATAGTTAAGAAGCTGTTCAGCAGAGATCTCTGGACCCCTTACGGCATCAGAATGTGGTCTAAAAAAGAATATGATTTTGACCCTTTAAGCTACAGATGCGGAGCCGTTTGGCCTCATGACAACTGGATTACAGCTCAGGGGTTGAAAAAGCTAGGATACAAAAAAGAATACAAGAGAATAAAAAAGGCCTTATTAAAAGCCTTTAAGGAATTAGGATATCTTCCAGAGCTTTACGGCGTAGTGGATAATAAAATAGAGCTTGGGCTTACAGAGCCTATCTGCTATCCTCAGGCCTGGTCTTCAGCCGCTCTTTTGAATTTTTTGGAGGAATAACATAATATTTTTCCACTTGATATTAATTATAGATTTGCTAAGCTACAATTGTAGATGAAAGTCTACCTGCTCGTGGATTCGAGTTTACTATCCGCAAAACCTGGCTTTATCGTCAGGTTTTTGCTTTATCATAACTATGCTTCTTTTTATATCCTGAGCATTTATTTGTGATACCAACATGATAATGTCAGGGTGTAACAAAGTAGAAATGTCAGGGTAAGAAAGATAGAATGGGAGTAAAGGTCGTTATTTAGGAGGCTTGTTTTCCAACCGATTTATTAGATTATTGATTTTTCAAAGGTCACGATTAAAAAGCTTAATTTTCAGAAAACCTGACGTTTCTACTTTGGTTTGACAATAAAAATCCGAAAAACTAATTCCGGACAAACTATGGTGGACCCAGTGGGAGTCGAACCCACGACGTCGCAATGCCATTGCGGTATTTTACCACTAAACTATGGGCCCTTATGGATTATTTTTGGAATTTGCATTAGTTCTATAAATACATCAGCGGAAAAATAATTTATACAACAAACTCCTTTATAATTTAATTTTTTAGATGGCTTTCCTATAGTTCGAGGGTCAATTCTGCTTTTATAAAATTGCGATAGAGGAATCTTCGTAACACCAGACCAAAATTTTTCTAACTTTTTAATATTTTGATCTGCTCGACATTGAAGAGTACAACGAAATTTACTTTCATCAATCTTATAACAATATCGTAATAAACACAGAAATAAGCTTATGATAAATGGATCAGAGTTGCCAAATTGCAATGAGCCCCTTCGAGTTTTTGACCCTTCGCCCAAATATAGCATTACAAGCGCAACTTTCGCAGCGTCTTTACTTTTTAATACTGTTGCAAGATGTTTATTACGCTTGAAAACCGATCTCAAATACTTCTCTCTTTTGACTCGATTAACAACTAGCGCAACAGATAGTCCTCTTTGAGCATTATTTAGAATTATTTTTTGAATTCTTTTGTAGTATTCTTTTGGTAGCTTAGTATCCTTGCACCAATAAGAAAGAGTGCTCTTAGGTATAGAAACTTTTAATATTTCTTGAATTTCAGAATATGTTCTACCTTGTGTTCTGAGTTCTATTGCTTTTTCTTTCAATTTTATCTTATCCATTTTATCATTGTACCATAGAGCTTTTCAATGTGCAATAAAAGAAAGTCTAATCTAACCACTGCGTTATAGCTCAAAAATAAAGAGCAGTATCCGATTTATATCATAAATACTACTCTTCTTCATCAGCTAAATTTAAAAGTGCATTAGCTATTATTTGGGTAACTTGTTCTTTGTTAAGGTAAGGAGACCTGTGCTGAAATCTTAAGGGCTGTCCAATTTTTATAGTTATCCTGTTCCTGAACTTTGGCCAGGAAAACAACTTGCCTGGCACATTTGGTAAAATCTCATCAGTTCCCTCCATCCAAACTGGTAAGACAGTAGCATTGGTCTTTAAAGCTAACCAGCCAATCCCTTTTTTTAATTCTCTAATTCTTTTTTCTTTTTTGCTATAGAGAAAACTTTTTCCTTTAAAGGTTCTTCCTCCTTCAGCAAAATATATAATTCTCCCCCCTGAATTAAGAATCGTTCTCATTTGGAAAAGAGCTTTTGACTCCGATCGGACATCGCCCCGATTAATAGGTATTGCTCTCGCTCTCAGCCAAAACCAGTACCAGCGGTCGTAGAAATTTCTCTTGTCTGGAGTGCTCCAAGGAGCGAATTTAAAAGGATGAGAAAGGTATTCTCGGAAGAAAAGCGCTGGCAGTAAAAGCGGCTCTAATAAAGAAGGATGGTTGGAAACTAAAATCAACCCTCTCTGTCTTACAGGAAATCGTTCCTTGTATAATACTCTAATTATCTTTAGAGTACAAAATACTTTAAAAACAAGCCCGCTTATAATCCCGTAGGGATAAGTTACAGCCAAAAATATTATCTTCTCCATTATTTTTTCTCCTTGTTAAGGTACTAAATCCTATGAGGCTAATG
>CAZYOI010000025.1:0-5271 GCA_964648705.1 uncultured Candidatus Saccharibacteria bacterium
CTGTGAACCCTTCGGCATTCAGGTACTGCTGTAAGCACTGAACGTCAGCTCCTGTCATTCCAGGGTAAAGGTTTCTGGTGAAGTTGCATGATACTGCAACACCATCTCCTGTATCTCCTGAAAGACCAGCAATAGCATCCTCAATTTGCTCCAATAAAGCTTGAAGTTCACTAAGGTCCATTCCGCTGACGTCAACAGCACTTGATACTGCTGGAGCGGCAACTGCAACAACGGCTAATGTAATAGCTGTTGCAATTAATCTTTTCATGATTTGTAATGTTTAATTATCAACCTTTTATCTGTCGATCTTCAGTTGATAATTATTTAACTTTTTTGACCTTTTATAATGTGCCGTTGTCGACCTAATCTCGAACTTTTGGGTATAAAATATTTTGGTATGCACCATACGGTGCGAGTTAGCAGAACCTTTCTGCTTACCCTATGCACTTCTGGTGCATGGGCCCAAATACTCAAAAAGTCAAGAAAGCAACGACTTTTTCAACCCGCGTATCCGAATAAGGATAGCGGCGGATTAACGCAAATATTCTTCTATTATACCAGTCCTATTGCAATGTCAATGTGGAAAACTAACTTCCTATGCCCATCAGCTTGACAAAAGCCTGATCAAGCTTTCCCTGTTCAATCAATTCTTTAACTTCTTCTAAAGCAACCACATCTTCCTCTGCCAGAGACCTGTTTTCAAGGTCTTTAACCTCCCTTTTAAGCAGTTCTCCCATAACAGCGTTGTATGACCCGTTCTGGGGCATTTCCACTCCCTCTTTCTCCAATTCTGTTCTTTTTGAAGCCAAACTCTCTATTTCTCTGGCTATCTCCTCTGTATTCTCTCCTTCTGTCCTTACCTCGCCCCCTAAAACCCTGGCCGTCTCTGAAACCGAGGCCTGATACTCTTCTATAGCGGAAGCCAGCTTGTCTACCTTGTTCTCTCTGGCTATCAAGCCCAATTCTTCTAATCTTTTGTTTGTAATATCAAAACTTCTTTCCACTTTGTCCGAAGCAAAAAGCCCGGCTCCCCTTTCTCCCGCCTTTTTAAAGGTAAAAAGCATATCTCCGGGAACAGAGTTCTGGACGAACCCGAAGCTCCCTATAATAACCAAAAGAAGCACTAAAGAGGCAAAAGCCGCTTTATGCCTTAAAACCATTTTAGCTCCCAGTATAAGCTCGTCTAAGCTGAAAACAGAGCGCTCTTCCCCTAAAATCTCTCTTTTAGTCAAAAGAGCCCAGTCTTTTCTGGGCTTTATCTGTTTAAGCTCTTTTAGCTCTTTGAGAAGCTTTTTTTCCTTCATGTAGTTTATGACTGGATAAAGCTCAACCTATTACACCCCACAACCTAGCACGTTTCTATATTATTTTCAAGCTCTTTTCTCAAGGATTTAAGGGCCCGGTGAAGCTGAACTCTAACAGCCCCCTCTGATTTGTCTAAAGCTTTGGCTATTTCAGGAATCCTCAACTCGTTGATATAGTGCATAACCACTATTTCCTTATACTCCTCCCTTATATTCTCAAGAGCTTTTTTAACATTATTGAAGTCAGAATTAACCTCGGACATCTTTTTTATGTCCGTATCCGGGTCAGGCACGGGCACATCGTCAAAAGAAACAAAACTGGCCTTGACCCTGGCCTTGTGGTGGTCGGCTACAAGATTATGGGCTATCCGATACAAAAAGGCCCTTGGATTCTCTATTTGATCGTATTTCTTTTTAAAGGCCTCCCATCCCCGAGTAAAGGTTTCAGCGCATAAATCCTGGGCTATTTCTTCAGAACTTACCTTAAAGTAAATAAACCGATATATTTGATCGATATTCTGGTCGTAAAGCTTGCTGAATTTTTTCTTTGGGTTTGCCATTTTAGTTAGGACAAATGATTAGGACAGTTAGGACAAAAAAAGAATAAATATTGTCCTACTCTGTCCTACCGAACTTCTCTATTTTTCAACCTGTAAAAAGTATTGTTTCTGCTTCCTGTTCTTTCCGCTATCCCCTGCTCTACCAGTTTCTGAAAATCGCGCCTTAAAGTTCTCTTGGAAATATTAGGCATAAGCTCTGCTACTTTTCCAACCTGGATTCTGTTGACTTTGCCTAAAATCTTGACTATTTCCTCTTTTCTTTCTCCTAATTCCTCTTCTTCCTCTGAAACTTCAATCTTTTTAAGCTCTTCTCCTTTATTATCTTCATATTTAAGCTTTCCTATTTCTTCTTTTAAAGCTCCCTTTATTTTATCATAATCCTCCTGAAGCTCCAATATCTCAAAGTAATTGGCCCAGTTCTGCCATTTGGCCACTTCAAAATAGCTCCTGATTATACTCAGGTCTTTTTCCAAAGAGAAAAGAATTTCTCTCTCATTTCTTTCAGACTTTAAAAAACTTCCCGGATTAGAACTGAACAAGCTTTCCAAAGAAACAAAGCCGGCTAAAAGATCGCTTGCCTTTTCCCTTATCTTGTACCTTAAAGGATCTTTTTTAGGAAAAAGAAGGGTAATCTTGTATACTTTGTTGGTTAGGTCGGTTAGCTCTCTTTTATCCATAAAAAAACAATCATTGAATATGATTTTATTATTCTATACTAAAAGAAATAAAAAGTAAAACTGTGGAAAACTAATAAAAAAGCTCCTAAAAAGGAGCTTTCTGTTTTAGATCGAGGAAGGGTCTTTGATTTCTTCAATAGGGGTGATAATCCATCCCTTTTTGTTCCCGATCCACTTTCTAACGTGAACTCTTGCTGAATTCCCAGAAGAAGTGGTAACAGCCCCTATCTTCCGGACTGCTTCTTCTGCTGATTCTCCCCGAATATAACCTATTACCTTCTTGTCTGCCAAATTCCAGAAGCCGTCGCTCTTTTTAACTTCCTCTACCAGGAAGATCATCCTTCTCTCCTTTCTTCTGTCTCTCTGATTTTTCCCAAGGCGAGGTCTATTTTTTCTATTGCCTCGGCCCTACCAGAACTCTGCTCTGGAGAATAATCATATTCTGTCAAACGACTTCGGGCAGCTTCAAGAACTTTTTTCAACTGTCTCCCAGATAAAGATCCAGCCCTTTCATGAGCGTTTCCCAAGCTTATTAAAAGACCGCCCAAAGCGCGGGAGCTGGCCAAATAATTCCTTTTAATTTCTCGATAGGCTGAAAGAAGAGCTTCAGTTATTTCCTTGGTGTTTTCTTTCATCTCTTTCCCTTTCTTTTTTAAGGTTCAATATTAAAAATCCTATTATATTCTCAATTTAAAGTCAAATAAAAAAACAACCCTGGTTGCTTTAAACAAAAATCAATTAGTACTTTAAGTCTATTTTCAGCTTTTTAGCAATTTCCTGAAGCCACCTCTCGTGACGATCTACTTTTTGAGATAGGGCTAGCATTTCTTGAAAGTAAGCATCGGCTTTTTGAGCATAAGCGTCAATACTCTCTTGCAGGTCGCTAAGAGCTTTTCTTGTAGCAAGAACCTCGGTAGCTTCTTTTAGATCGTCCTTAGTGGCAAATACCTCTATCAGTTTTTGAATATCTTTATCGTCAAGCATAATCTCTCTTCTATTATATCCCCTCTAAAAATACTGTCAATTAAACCGATTTTAAGTCTTCAATCCTCTCTTGAAGCTCATCCACCTTATTCTGCATCTGATGAAGCTGAATCTGAAGATCGTTTATCTCCCTTCTTAACTCCCCTACTTTATCTTTCATCTGCTCTGCCTGGGTCTTTTCCCGGCTAACCTCTGCTGTTTCTGAAACCTCTTCCTGAACAGTTTCTTGGCCAACTGTTTCTTCTATCCCAGTTTCCTCGCCCAAACCCAAAGCTTCCAAGTTAATATTAGCAGCCGCTTCTTCTTCAAAAGCCATTTCAGAACCTGAAGACGCACCCGGCATCAAAGAAGCGAGGTCGTCATAAACTTCAGCGGTAAAATTCCTTACATCCACTTTGTCTGTCAGCTGCAAAACAACTACGGTCAAGGCAACTAGAATAAGGAGAAGCGATATTACTTCCCTATAGTCAATATTCAAGACTTGAGATTTTCCCTCTAAAGGCATATTTGTGATTTTTCATTTTACATAAAACTCTCTGCCTGTAAAGTTCTGCCTGTGGAAAACTAAGGGCTCTTTATCTGTTTTTTAAATAAAGGGTTATTCTCTCTTTATTTTCTCTTTCCTTATTCCCCTTAAAATACAGCTCTACGAATTCTATTTCTTCTCTTTTGCTGTTAAAAGAATAGATAATTCTTAAAGAATCCCTTTTTAGATGCAAACAAAAAAGGCGGGCTTTCACAATCTTGACCGCCTCTTTTTCCGTAAGAACAGCAAAGTGCCTTCCTTTCCCCAGAGGAAATTTGGAAAGGAACTTCTCAAACAAAGCTATGTCTTTATTAAGAGATCTATATTTCCTGGAAAGCCGCTTGAAGTCCTTCCTGAAATCATTTGTTTCTTTAAAGATCATCCTCGTAATCTCTCGCAGAATGATCCTGATCGCGGTAAAAGACGCTCTCGTAGCTGATAATCTCTCCGTCTTCATGAATCTCCCAGGGAACATCGCTGTGAGAATATTCTGTAAGCTCTTTTGCGTTTTTATCGGATAATCTGTCTATCACCTCGTCTATGTGTTTTATCTCTCTTGCTGTAAGATTGCTTAGATCTGCCTCCCTCAGGGGTAAATACTTCTTTTGATTGTAGGAGAAATACCTGCTTCTTACCCGTTCCACCTCTCCGTCTTTTTCCATTTCTCTTATAATGTCTCCAAACTTAACAGGGGTGGGACCGTAATGATTCTTTAGATATTTGGCGCCGGTAAGCTGCTCTTCGAATTTCTCGTAGAAATCAAAGTCTATGAAATAAAGGATTTTGTATAAAGCTGTCTCCCCTATGTTGGGCTTGGCGCCTATCTCGCCAAGGATATAAAGGAGCACTTCTTTAAACTTCTGAATATCGGCTCTGGGAAGGATAATCCTAACTTCCTGCTCCTTTTTCTTTCTCTTTTTATCTCTTCCAAGAACTATTTTTCTCTTCGAAAACTCCTTTCCCTTTAGAAGCTTTTCAAGAGCCAGTCCAAAAATACTAGCCAGCTTTTTTGCTTCAACTACAGTAATCTCCCTCTTCCCTTTCTCAAGCTGGGCATAGGTCGGCCTAGATAAATTCAGTTCTCCTGCTAGATATTCTTGAGAAAAGTTGTTTTCTTTCCTAAGCTTTTTAATTCTTTTGTTCAAATCATTAACCATAATTATTACATTATATCAATGTAAAAAAAGCTGTCAATAGCAGTTGTTAATAAGTTTTACATA
>CAZYOI010000025.1:5371-6503 GCA_964648705.1 uncultured Candidatus Saccharibacteria bacterium
ATAAGTTTTACATATTCAAGGCCTGTACGCTCCCTGCCTGTGTCCTATCTTAACTACAAAAACTTTTCTTTTGCATATTCTGTAAATAATCCTGTAAGGATAGACTTTTAAAGAATAAAAGCCTTCAAAATCCCCTTTAAGGGGCTTACCTTCCTTGGGATTCTTCCTTAATTCGAAAAGAGCCGCGATAATTCGCGGCTTGGATCTCTCTTCAATCCTTTTAAGTTCCTTTTCTGCTTTTTTTCTTAGAACCAGTTGATGCATCTTTGGAAAAGCCCTCTCTAGCTAAAACCTCCTCCAGAGTAGAATATTCTCCCCTTTTATACTCCTCTTCTGCCTCCCTGAGTTCTTTCTTAAGATCGGGGAAGTCTTTCATCACCTCTAAAGTCTCCTGCCAAGACTCAAACTCCTCCGCAGACATTATCACAGCTTTAGATCTTCCTTTTTCCGTTAAAGTATAGTAAGTAGCAGGTTTCTGCACCTTTTCTGCTATCTTAAAGATTTCTTTCCTTGCTTCTGAAATTGGTATTGTCCTTTTAGAATCCATAGATGTGTACATTATAGCGTACACTTAAACGCTTTGTCAATAGTTAAATATCTTCTTCTTTAATTTTTGTAGAGCTCGCCGAATTAATCTTATGCTCTAAATCTTCTGCTTCAGAAGAAGCTTTTCCTGTAGAAGTGGGCGCTTTATCTTCTAAAATAATGTCAGGGGTAGAAGAGCTGCTTTCTATTTTCAGCTCCGGAGTAGAAGTAGGAGCTTCCAAACTATTAGAAGGCGTAGAGGTGCTATTTCCTGTTTTCTCCTCTTTGAAAGGAATAGAAGAAGAAGCAGGACTTGAAGAAGAGGCTGATAAGGGCATCAAAGGAGAAGAATTGGCAGAGTCTAAACTCCCAGTTTCAATTTCCGGAACAATGCATGAGCCGTCATCAAGAGTAGCTTCCGGATTATAGTTTACAGCTTCAGGATTTGTGCAGCCCTCTATTTCGTAATTACAGGAACCATCATCTATTTCAGCCTCGGGATTATAATTAACAGCTTCAGGATCAGTACACCCCTCTATTTTCTCAGGTCCTTCGCCCAAAGCTTTTAATTCTATCTTATCTTCATTTTTAACTACGAAATAGATAT
>CAZYOI010000025.1:6603-9132 GCA_964648705.1 uncultured Candidatus Saccharibacteria bacterium
TTAGGAATACGAATGCTTCCATCCATTACCTTCTCATTTTCCCACAACTTATTGCCTCCCGAATCGTAAGATCTAAGGGTGCGGAACTCGTGACCGGCCCAAGGACTTCCGACAACAAGATATATATTCCCCTCTTCCCCTATAACGGGGGATGTAGCATCGTGATTAAGAGGAGGATGCCACTTAACGCTTCCGTCTATAGGATTATAGGCGTATAAGGCTCCGGTGGAAGCGTCTGTCATGTTTTTAAACCCTGTCCAAGAAACATAAATCGTGCCATCTTCTCCTATAGCAGGACCTAAGAAAGCAGATCCTCCTCTGGAAACGCCTCCGCTTTTCCAGTTAAGATTGCCCTGAGAATTAACGCTATAAAGATAATCATAATCTGTAAAATAGATATTATGGCAGTCTCCTACTGCAATTTTTGAAATCCATTTCTCTTGCCCCGTATCAAATACCCACTTCTCTTTTCCATCAGGGTCAAGAGCGTAAACAAATCCTTTATAAGTTGGGACATATATTGTTCCGTCAGAACCCACAGCCGGAGCGTAAGGAAAATCCCCCTCTATTTCATATACCCATTCTTTCTTCCCTTCGGAACTGACAGCGAAAAGCTTCCCTTTATTATCCTCGGTACTTTCTCTCAAAGCGTAATAAATATCCTTTCCTATTATGGGCTGAGAAGCTCCATATATCCTTCTATCAGAAAGAGAATCCTCCAAAGTTACGCTCCATTTCTCCTCTAGGTTCTCTGGGATTTCGTACTTGCTTCTTCCCGTGTTTTGAGCGTTCTGCTGGACCATAGGCCAGTCAAACTTTTCAGACGGAGGAAGAGAGAATGTCTCGTTCTTTGAATTGGTAGGAATAGGGTTATCTCTAATTTCAAAATCAAAGCTGTTAAAGTCTGTATCCTGATACTGGGAATTGGATATTCTGTTCAAGCTCTTTCCCTTAAGAGCGGGATCGCAGCTTTCACCTTCTTTTACAGAAACATCTCCCCAACCCACAGCGTCTATTCTGCCCGATTCAACCTCTTCTGAAGATTTCTCTTCAGGGTTCCAGGGAAATACAGCTACGCTTCCCGCAGAGTCGCTCAATTGAGAAGAAGAGTAAATCTGCCAGTCGCTGGCAGGATTGCCCAAAATATCAGGATAGCCCTTAAACCCTATCAAATAATATCCTTTGGCCGGGATAGTAGAACTGGCAGAAAACTCTTTGTTGCGATAAGGATTATTCCATTCTTTCCGGGAAGAAGAATAGTATGAAAAATACCAGCCAGAAAGCTCTATATCCCGATCCTCGGGATTGTAAAGCTCTACAAACTCCTTTTCTCCAAGCTGAACTTCTGAAATAACCACATGGTCTAAAGGCTTTATCTCCGGGGTGACAACCAATTCAACCTCCACCTTCTCTTCAAGAGCTCCTGCTGAAAAGATAATATCAGCAGAATAGCTGCCAGGAGACAAACCGGAGAAATCAACTGAAACGCTAACATCTTGAGAACTGGTAGCGGAGAGAGGGCTTATCTCAAGCCAGCCCGCCGGAGGAGAAGAGCTGGCTGTCCACTCCAGTTCCTGTCCTCCGGTATCTACGCTAACTATTTTTGTTGAAGAAGCAGATTCGCTTTCAAATAAAAGCTCTTGGGGAGAAACTTCCAAAACGGGTTCTGGAACAGGTTCCGGCGAAGAACTGTTCTCCGCCCTGGGAGTTCCATTGCCTTCTCCAGAGAAAGTATGCCAGTTCAAATCCGGCCCCCTTTCCATTGTTTTATTCTCTTCGTTGTCTCCCGCAGGCCATTCTGGATCAGCTTCCGCCTTATCTTGAAGCTGGCAGTTGCCGTCAAAAAGATAAAGAGCTTCATCTGTATTATTCAAGTCCCCTTTATAAGTATAGTCAGCTGAAATGCCGGGGACAGAACTGTCATCTGTCCTCTCTAAAAGATAAAACTCTCCCGGCTCAAGATCTTTAGGGTTTAAGATCTCTTGTATCTGCTTCGCCTTATCTATAATCTGCCATCCCCCTATATCAACTGTTTCCTCTGAAATATTCTTAAGCTCTATCCATTCGTCCCTATAAGAAGATTCTGTCCCCATCCAGGCTATTTCGTTTAAAATAATCTTCTCTCTTAAGGGCTCAGAATCTAAAATATCGCAATAATCAGGTTCTGAAGATCCTCCAGGCCCCCCTCTATTGCCTTTATCTTCATCCTCATCCTCATCCTCATCTTCTTTTTCTTCCTCTTCTTCGTCTTCTTTATCGTCTCCATCCTCCTTCTCTTCTTGTTTTTCCTCTCCAGAACCACTATCTTCATTTTTTTGATTTAATTCATCGATTCTGCTGTTTAAAATATCTATTTTCTCTAAAATATCATCTATAACATCTTGTCTTGTTTTTCTCTCCTTTTCTGAAGCTTCCTCGGATTCTTGATCCAATTCCTCTTCCGGTTCTTTTTCTGGTTCTTCTTCCTCTGAATCTTCTTGAGGAGTCTCAGAAGAAGGCTCTTCTGCTTCAATTTCAGAAAAATCTACT
>CAZYOI010000026.1:0-9007 GCA_964648705.1 uncultured Candidatus Saccharibacteria bacterium
GAATTCTTCTGCTTTGTTTCTGTTTCCCGTAGCAAAAATCATATAAGATAGGTTTGGAAAAACCTGCTTATGATATAAGCTAAAAGCACGATCCCGAGTATTAATCCGATTAAAGCTAAAAGCCAAAGAATTTTATCTATCATATCACTCTATATCAAAAGGCGGATATTTGTCGGTAAGGCCGTAAAGCCAGGCACTGACCCTTATCTGCCATCTCATAATCCCTGCTACGAATTTAAAAAATACTTTAGGATATTTTCCCGTAAAAAGGACGGCCCAATAGCCCATCCAAACAACAATCAAAGAAGCTAAATTCAGAAAGTAGAGAATCACCATATGGGGGAAAAGAAGAAGGGACTTGATAAAGAAAAAGGGAATGCCTAAAAGAGCCAGCCCTTTTGAGCTTTTTTCCGGATAAGCTATTTCAAATTTTACAGGATAATCTTTCATTTTCTTTTAATTTATTGCGACCTTTTGTTGTAAACAGGACAGATTTCCTTAAAATCGCAATGCCAGCATAATCTACCGGGATTGGGGTCAAAACTTTCTGTTCCCGTTATTTTTTCTATTTTCCCTAAAACTTTCTTCTTAAGATCCTCCTTTTTAATATCAGAAACATCAACCTCTTTTACCTTCTTCTTGGGCAGATAGTAGAAAGCCACCTTTTTAACTTTGGCATCAAAGTTCAATTCAGCTAAGAGCTTGTAGAATTCAAGCTGAAAAT
This sequence comes from uncultured Candidatus Saccharibacteria bacterium, assembly GCA_964648705.1. Taxonomy (GTDB): domain Bacteria; phylum Patescibacteriota; class Minisyncoccia; order Minisyncoccales; family GWA2-38-27; genus CAZDXV01. The sequence goes on from CAZYOI010000026.1 coordinate 725, forward strand.
GGTCGCTTTCGTTGTTACCTGTTTTAAAATCCACAACTCTCAGGCCTTCTTCCAGCTTGTCAATTCTGTCAAACTTGCCGGAAATAGAGAAATTGTCATTCAAGGGCTTTATCATCTTCTCGTAGTCCTCAAAAGAATCCCTGATCTTGGCTGTGGGAACTAAAAACAGAGAGGGTTTTTCCTCTTCTATCTCAAAAAAGTTCTTAAGAAGCTCTAGGGATTCAAGATAGGTTTTCTTTTCCTCTTTGAGGCTTTCAAATCCTCCTGCTTTCCCTAAAGGAGGGCTTTTGGAAGAGTCCTTTTCTGAAAACCAAGCCTGAGCCAAGCATTTCTTAAGATTTGAAAAAGTTCTTTCTTTTAAGGGAAGGTAGTAAAAAAGAGTGATAGCTCCGTGAACTGCCTGCCCTTTCGTCTTATAGGATCTCGGCTTTATAAACTGCTTCTTTATGGGAGAGATAACAGGATCTAAATAATAAAAATAATAAAGCTTCGGGCAGTTTTCAAACAGCTTCAATTTGGAAAAAGAGTAAATCTTGGAAAAATCAATATCTGGCATCTCTCTGATAAAGACCTGTTAGTTCTGCCTCAGCTAAAACGCACCCCTCAATAGCCCCTAAAACCTCCTCTTTGCCCACAGAAGGACTTAAATCCAGAGTGGTGTTTAAAGCGTAAACTTTAAAGCGGTAATGATGGAGGCCGGAGGGAGGGCAGGGGCCTCCGTAAGATTTCTTGCCAAAGCTGTTCACTCCTTCGACAGCTCCCTTAAGAAAAGCCCCCTCTTCGATGAATGCCGAAGGGCTGATATTCCAAACCAGCCAATGGTCAAAAGTTCCTCCCGGAGCATCGGGGTCCTCAACAATTAAAACCAAGCTTTTGCTTCCCCGGGGAACATCTGAAATCTCCAGAGGAGGACTGATATCTTCGCCGTCACAGGTATATTTCGGAGGTATTTTTTGATTGTCTTGGAAAGCTGAACTGACAATTTTCATAATTTAATTCTTAATCTTTTTTAAGGCCTCGACCGATCTCATAATAGGCATTCCTTTAAACTCCTTCAAATCGAGAAGGTGCCTGTCGTTTGAAACTATAAGGTGGGCTTTTCCTTTTAGAGCGCAGCCTAAAAACTTGTTGTCAGCCGGATCTTCTCTGACAGCCCTTACTTTTGGAGGATTTTCTATCTTATTCTCCTCTCTAAAAAGAGCTTTTTCCAGAAAATCTCTGTACTTTTTGTCTGCTTTAATATTGCCCAATATCTTTTCCATTTCCTTCCTTATCTCCTCTGTCCATAAAATATCAATGTCTCTGTCCAAAATGCGGGCTGAAGCGCTCTTTTTGTTAAAAAAAGCGGCAACAAGAAGATTGGTATCTATAACTACCCTCATTAATTAATCTGGTAGCTGATGTTTACTGTAACCTCCACTTTGTTCTCTCCTGTCTCAATCTCAGGAGATCCCCCTCCCATTTCTTTTCCTCCTTCCACATAAAAAAGATGAGCGTAGCTGCTTTCCCCGAAGCTTACAATATCCCCCAAACCGACGCCAAGCTCCCCGGCAAGCTCTTCTGCTTTATTCTTGGCTTTTTCAATGGCTTCCTTTCTGGCCTGCTTCTTCAGTTCTTCTTCGTTGTCTATAGTAAGCTGCAAACTGCCTACCTGATTGGCTCCTGTCTCTGTAGCTGACTGGATAATCTGCCCTATTTTGTCCAAGTCCCTTACCTTCACCTCCAGGGTCTGCCTCACTTCATAATTAGATAAAACCCTTTTTCCCGAAGGAGGATAAATGAAAGAGTCAAGATAATCGTATCTTGGATAAAGATTAAAAGACACTGTCTTTAAATCCTTTTCTTCCACTCCCTCTTCTTTAATAGCCCCAATCACCCTGTTCATCTTCTCCGAATTCTCTGAAATGGCTTCTGAAACTGAAGCTTTTTCTGTAATTACGGAAAGACTGACCAAGGCAAGATCCGGCTTGGCGTAAACCTCGCCTTTTTCTGAAACAGAAATGATGTTTTTAGACTCCACATTCTGGCTTATATACCTCCCCCTCTCTATTTCATTCTGAATTAAAACTACAGAAAGAACAAAAAGGCTGGCCAAAAGAAGAATAAAGACGGTCCAGCAGGCAAAAAAGAGGCCCTTGTACTTTTCACAGCAGTTGTTTATCATTTTTTTTAAAATTATTAGCTTCGGCCTTTGTTCAAAAAAATGGTCTGAGTGGGAAAAGCTATCTCTATGCCCTCTTTCTCAAACTTCTCTTTTATGCCCAGATTAATCTTCTCTCTGGCATCCATATACTCCTGGTAGTCTGCTGTTTTTACAAAATAGACGACTTCAAAGTTCAAAGAAAAGTCGCCGAACTCCTTAAAGTGAACTCTGTCTGTTTCGGCTAATTCAGTGCTTTCTATTATTCCCTTAATCATCTCCGGAATTTTCCTCATTTTTTCAGTAGGAGTGCTGTAATCCACTCCGACAGAGAAAACTACTCTTCTCTTTTCTACTTTCTTGTAGTTGTGAATGCCGGCCTCTGTCAGCTGCTTATTGGACAAAACCAATTCTTCCCCCTGAAAAGTTTCTATTCTGGTGGATTTTAAGCCTATTTTCTTGACTGTGCCCATATCTTCCCCTACGACAATAAAGTCTCCCGTCTGGAAGGGCTTGTCAAAATAGATGGAAAAAGAAGCGAATATGTCCCCCAAAATGCTCTGGATGGCAAAGGCCACCGCTATTCCGCTGATGCCGAGCCCGGCAATCAGGGTGGAAACATTGTAGCCCAGGTTCTGTAAAACCAGGATTACAGCAAAGCCCCACAAAACGCCTTTAGCTACCTTGCCCAAAAGCTTTAGAGCCGAAGGATTAAATTCCCCTTCTTCCTTTTCCTCCATCTTCAAAGAAAGCTTCCTGACTCCGTAATCCACAACTCTCTGGGAGGCCTTGACGATATAGAAGGCCAGAACAACCAAAAGGGCAAAAGAAACAGCTTTCTCTGCCAAAGAAGGAAGCTCAACAAAGAGAAGGGCCAGATAAAGGCCTAAAAAGAGATAGAGAAGCCAGCCGAAGGCCTCTAAAACGTTTACAACCAAATCGTCTATATCCGTGCTTGTTCCTTTGGCAAACTTCTTAATCTTTTTGATAACTACTGCTTTTATTATCTTCAAAAGAAGAGCAGCCAGCAAAAAAACGCCTAAAGCTATTAGGTATTCTTTTACTGTGTTTTCAAAGAAAGTATATTCTAAAATATTCATAATACTTTATTCTAACATACAAGAATTAATTAAAAAAATCGAGTTCTGGCTTTATTCCAAGTTTCCAAAGCCAGATCCCTTAAAAAGTCCAGGTTGCTGTACTGGGAAGGCCTGCCCACAAGCTCCATAAAGCCCGCTCCCCCTTTAAACTTTATAGGCCCCTCCCAATAGTTTATCTTGCCAAAAACCATCTCCTGATTAGGTATAACAGCTTCTGTTTGAAGATCAATGCCAAAAGAGGGGATTTCTATTCTCCAATTCAAGTTATACTCGCTTTCTGTTTTCGGACTTTTCCAGGTCTTATCCAGAGGAGCAATCTTAACTTTTCTTGTATGGTCTTCTCTGCCGCTGGGATAAGATATAGAAGCGGAACTGTAAACCTTTTCTCCGTCTCCGTATTTGAAACAGACCAGCTCTGTATTATTTTCAAACTGCAAAGAAAACCAGATCCAATTGTCCTTAAAGGCCTTCGTTCTGGCCCACTGGTGATCCATCCAGGACTTCCCCTTCACCTTTATTTCTTTATCTTTCACTTTTATCCTTCCCTTTGTCTCCAGATTGGTCAAAGAGTAGTAATAGGTGCCTACATTGTTAAGCTTAAAATAGCCTTTGCCTCCCTGCAAAAGGGGTTTTTTCCTTGATTTCAGATTTAAATTAAGAGATTCTGTTTTCAGACGATAGGAGAACTTGTCCAATTCCTCTATTTCAGAGTTGATATACCCGTCTATTGTCACAGGATCTGTATAGTTTACAAAAAGCTTCTCTTTGGAAAAGCTGTCGTCTGAAAGTATGACAATATATTTTAGAGAAGGGTAAAACTCCTTCTTTTTAAGATCAGAGAGAAGAGAATGGGCAAAATACAATGTCTTTAGAGGAATGCCGGAAAAAAGAGGGAGCTTTACCTCTTTCAGGTTGACCCTGAAAAGACAGTTCATAAAGGCGTATTCCCCTCCTTCTCCTTTCAGGTGCCCGTTGAAATACCACCATTCTATGGGAGCTTTATGGCAAAGCTCGTCTTTTGGAAAGGCTATTTTCATATCAAAAGAGAAAGGGCTATTAATATGCCGAAAAAGCAGACAAAAAGGCCAAAATTGAGCTTTCCGGCTATCTTTAATAAAATATGAATGGTCAAAATGCCAAAAAGAAAAGAGAGAAGAAGGGCTGTTAAAGCTTCCGGAGAAAAATTAAGCTTATCTAAATTCAATGCGATATTGCCGCCCAAAACAACGGGCAGAGACATTATAAAGCTCATTTTCAGGGCTCTGCTCTCTTCAAATTTTCTGAGCAGAAGAGCAGAAACAGTAATTCCGGACCTTGAAAGCCCCGGCATAATAGAGAGGCCCTGAACTAATCCCAAAAGAAGGCCGTCAAACGCTTTCAAATCAACAAAGCTCCTTTTTCCTTTTTCTTTCTTTTTCAGCTGCAAAAAAGCGGTAACCCAGAGCATAACTCCCACAAGCAGGGTTATCCCTTTGCCTGTCAAGCCCATTTTTTCAGTTTGAGAGAGAAAGAATAAAAAAGCTCCTCCGACAAGAGCGCTGAAAAGAGTGGCTAAAAGATAGAAATTAAGTTGTTTTTTTACCTCTGGGGCAGATTCTCTGTATCTAAAAGAGCTCTTTAAAAGAAAGGCAACCTCTTTTTTAAAGTAAATGAGAGCGGCAAAAAAGGTTCCTAAATGCAAAAAGAGAGCGTAGCTTATCAGGTCTGCCATCTCTAAACTCTCCGGGAATAAATTAACTTTGGCTAAAACAATCATTCCTTCAGAGCTTATGGGAAGCCATTCTGTTATTCCCTGGATAGCACCTAAAACAAAAGATTCTATCATTTTAAATTCATAAAATTATTCTTCTGGCGGCTTGCCTTTGATTACTTTTGCGGCCTGCTTGAACTTATCCAAAAGCTTCTTTGCCTCTTCTGATTTTGGAGCATTCTTCTCTTTTTCCGGTATTTTCTCCAGCAGCTTAAAAGGATGCTCGAAATAATATTCTCCGTCTATAGTAAGCCTTATTTTCTTTCTTGCAGAGCTCGGCAGAGTCTTTCTGACTCTGGCTGAAAGATAGCGGGGAGAGAAAAGATAGATAGCGTCAACTTTATTGCGAGAAAGGGTTTTTTTAAGATTCTTTTTCAGCTTTTTTAAAAAATCCTTAATGACTTTCTGCTTTTTGGGCTCTAGGGGAGCTCCAGAACCCATCACAAAACCCCTTGCTCTCCTTTTGAACCACCCTTCCCTATCAGAATAGACGGGCTTTTCCACCTTGAAAGAATCTATCTCTTTTATCTTCCCTTTGCTGACAAGGTAAAACTTGGCCTCTTGTTTTCCGGTGACTACAAAAAGGGCTTTTTCTCTGTCGAATTGAGGGAGTTTTTGGGATATTTTCATAAGTTGTTGTTTATATATAAAATGACACCCCGAATGGCAAACTCGTCAGCATCTCTCTTGGTATCGAACTTTTTCTGACAGGTCAGAGACAAAGCTTTAAAGGCCCACGCCGGCCGAATCCTGATAGAAAGCGCCTCTTCTCTGTTTTATTCCCTCCTGCATGGCTCCATTATATCAAAAGGAAGCTTCTTATCAAGAAACCACAATCACAAACTCCCCTTTTATCTCCTCTTTCTCAAGCTCTTTTAAAACCTCCTCTATCCTGCCCCGCCAGACCCTCTCAAACTTCTTAGTCAGCTCTTTACAGACAACAACTTCCAAACCGGAAGAGAGCTCTTCCAGTTCTTTTAAGCTTTTCAAAACCCGGTGGGGAGATTCGTAAAAGACAACCGGGTATTCTGATTCTGAAATCTTTCTGAAAAAGGCTTTTCTCTTTTTCTTGGCGGGAGGAAAACCCAGAAAGAGAAATCTTTCTGCAGGAAAACCGGAAATAGAAACAGCAGCTGTCAAAGCAGAAGGACCGGGAACGGGCACAACCTTCACCTTATCAGAAAGCCTTTCTTCAACTTCTTTTATTAACTTGCTGCCCGGGTCCGAGATACCCGGAGTGCCGGCGTCTGAAACCAAAGCTAAATCTTTTCCCTTTTCCAGCTTGTCTATAATCTCCTCTATTCTTTTAATTCCGCTATGCTGGTGATAGCTTAAAAGGGGCGTTTTAATTTTAAAACGGAACAAAATCTTTTTAGTCACCCTGGTGTCTTCGCACAAAACAAAATCTGCCTTTTCCAAGGCCTTCAGAGCCCTCCTGCTTATGTCCTCCATATTCCCTATGGGGGTGGCTACAATGTATAGCTTTGTCATAGTTCACTTATTTTATCAAAAAAAGCCCTGCCTCAAAAGACAGAGCTTTTTTATCTAAAGAAGTTTAGGCCTCAACTCCTTTTTTCTCTTTTTTAAGAGAAACAAGGATCATAACCAAAGCTGCCAGGCCCACCAATACATAAACTACTCTCGAAATAACAGACATTGATCCGAAAATAGCGGCCACCAAGTCAAATTCCAGAAGACCAAGCAAGCCCCAGTTCAGCCCTCCGACAATAACTAAAACCAGAGAGATTGTTTTTAAAGCTTTCATAGTGTCTCTATATTTAAATTACGACCTTTATTCTTCTATTATATCCTATTCTAAAAAGCAAGGGAACTCTCGACATTAGAGGTCTCTCTTCTGTAAGCGCAGAAATCGCAGTCCTCTGAAGCTTGAGGAATATCCCCCATAAGGCATTCTTTGGCTTTCAAGACAGCATTCTCCACCCAGCTGTCATCTCCTTTATATGGGAGGAGGGTGATGTCAAACTCTATTTTCTTGTCAAAGGCCTCCAGGTCGGTATTGCCGTTGCAGTAGACAAAATAGCTGTCATCTGAAACCTCAAAGCCGTTTTTCCTCAAAAGCCACTGGTAAAACTCCACCTGCCTCTTATAGCTTATCTGCCAGTCAGCATCAAGAGAAACCTCTCCGTTCTTGGAAGTCGCCTTGTATTCTACAACCAGAAGCTCTCCTTGGGGGTTGGCCCAGATATCATCTATAGCCCCCGTCAAAAGAAGGTTGGCGGATTCGTGCAGATAGCGGACCCCTTTTCTGTTGTTTCTCCATTCCTTCATCTTCTCATGCTGGAAAGGAACAGCTTCAAGACCGTATTCTTTCATTAAAGGATGGGAAGATCTTTTTGCTCTGTGAAAATCAAACTCTTTTTTCAAAAGCTTGTCCACAGCGCTGTTCAGACTGAAAGGGTATCCCGGAGGACGGGCTATGCCCAGGCGCCTGTCTAGATAAAAGCATCTCGGGCATTCCAGGAATAAATCTATTTTAGAACGGCTTAATCTAAAGGGCTCCTTTGAGGAAGGATCGAACAGATTAGATGTTCTTTTAGGGTTGTAATATCTAGACATTCAAAATAAAGATTAGATAATTAAGATAAACAGCGAACAAAGTCCAAGCGCCGTAAGGAATCAAAAGAGCAGAGGCCGTTTTGGAAGCAGGACAAAGAAAAATCATTAAAAGTATAACAGAAATCTCAAGGAAAACGGCTTCTATTAAAGCAAATCCTATCAAATGGGAAGCAAAGAAAAGAAAGCTCCAGAAAACATTTAAGAAAGCGTTAATTAAAAAAAGAGATATTATAAGGTTCTTTCTTTTGAATTCGTTTCTTTTGCTCCAAAAGATAAGGGCCGAGACAGCTGTCAATATAAAGATAACAGTCCAAACAGCTCCTATAAAAGAACCTGGAGGGGTAAAAGAAGGAAGATTCAAATCATTATACCAATCCATTCCTAAAGAGGTAAAGTAGCTTCCAGTCAAAGAAACCAATATGACAATCAAAGGTATTGTTATATAGTTTAGTTTCATTAATGCTATTTTACCTTTTTAAAAATAATTTATCAAAAAAAAGACGCTCACTGTTTAGATGATAAGGCATTTACTCTTGAGCTGACAGTTATAGAGCTAATCCGGCTCCGGGAACTGAATCATGTTAGAACCTGTTTAGAAAAAATTTAAAAGAAAAAGGAGATCTTCATGAGATCTCCTTATTTTGTGTACAGGTAAATTATTGGATCATTTCTAACAATTGAGAATCTTCTATATCGTCAGGAATATCGGGTTTGCC
>CAZYOI010000027.1:0-8992 GCA_964648705.1 uncultured Candidatus Saccharibacteria bacterium
TTACAAAATTTAAAAAAGACCCAGCAATAGGAAGTGGTCCTTTCACAACAATTATCCAAGACATATTAGCTGTACTGATATACTTTCTTATTGCTACAATTTTTGTTTTATAATCAATTTTTAATAGTGTATCCAGGTTATTCATTCTTTGGGATAGCTACGCTCAAAATTACAAAGTGAAAATTCAACTCTGAAATTTCCCTTCGGGACGTTGCACTAAATTTCAGCCCTTCGGGGAATATAACAAGGATTATGAGGTTACGAAGCCTTGCAGACTTCTTCACCCAAATCGTGCTACGCACGACTTCTCATAACCCCGATGTTGTCGGCAATAAACCGGCCATGAATATTTAGATAAAATTAATTTTGGAGGAATAAAATGGTAGAAAAAAAGCGAAATGACAAGTAATGAGATGAAAACAAATGAAAAGAAATACTCAGAAAATTCACAAAGTAATTTGCTGATAAAAATTATTATCAGAGTATTACTAATATTTATCTTTCTTGGTCTGCTGTTGTTTCTTACAGCTGGTTCTTTACAATATATTAAAGGATGGATTTACATTTTAGTGCTATTCGTTTCAGTCTTGTTTGTAATTACATATTTTTATAAGAAAGATCCAAATTTTATTGGAAATAGACTATTGAAAAGACGAGAAAAAGAAAAAACACATAAATCAATACAAAATATTTTTTCAATAGTACTATTCATTGGATTATTAATTCCGGGGTTTGATTTTCGATTTAATTGGTCTAATGTTCCTATGCCACTTGTGATACTATCAGACACATTTGTATTTTTGGGTTATTTATTTATAGCAAGGGTAATGGAAGAGAATAGATATGCTTCAGCGATTATTGAAATTAATAAAGAGCAAAAAGTAATTGAGGCTGGTCCATATAAAGTAATACGACATCCCATGTATACTGGGGGAATGATATTTATATTATTTTCACCTCTAGCATTAGGATCGTATTGGGCACTAATTCCATTTTTTATTGGATCAATAGTGCCGATTATATTACGAATAATAAATGAGGAAAAATTATTAATCGCTAATCTCCCTGGTTATTCAGCATACTGTCAAAAAACAAAATATCGATTAATTCCATTTGTTTGGTAAAAGTAACGGCCAGTTTATAGCCGACAACAGCGAGTATGAGGTTCGGGCGGGAATACCGCTCTCTCCCAAATTGCCCTACGCTACGCTTCGGGCAACTTCTCATACTCGCAAACGTTAAAAAAGAATTTGCCGCTAAAAAAACTTGAAATCGTTAGGAGCGGCAAGTCGGCAAGTAGCATTTGGCGCATAGAGATTTGTCGCTTCCTTAAAATCATTTCGGATTTTTTAAAATATACACCGTTACCTTATCTTCCGGCAACAACAAGGGCAGAAACTTCTTCTGCTCCTTTTTCTTTTAACTCTTTGGCTTTTCTTTCCAGTTTTTCTCTGTCTAGAAGGATGTCTATTAAAAGTATGCTTTCTCCTTTGCTTTTAAAAGAGAGAAGCTCTTTTGTTATTTCTTCGGCAGGATCGTACCCTATTTTCTTTATCTGTTTCTTTTCTTTTTTAAGGGGAATCAGCTTGTTTAGGGAAGGGGGCTCTTTCAGACTGGAAAGATGTGCTAGAATTAAAGAAGAGAGGGGTTTTGCCGTCTCCCTTATATATGGTGGCTCAAGAAACTGATCGACTAATCTTTTGACGATAAAATTATTGTATGGAGCGGCGCAGAAAAGATAGTCCAGGTGTTCTGGGGAAGGCTGGGGCTTTTCTGAAATATTAATTAAAGAGAAGCAGTCCTCGCAGAGATAACCTCCCTCTTTTTGGCAGCCGACGCAGAAAGCAGGGAAAAAGAGATCCAAAAGGAATTGCCTTATTTTTTCTTTCATTCTGCCATTATATCAAAACAGCTTTTTCCACATAGCTTTATTTTAATTTATGGTATAATTGATAAAGGTTGGTTTTAAACAAAAAAGTTATCTTAAATGTTTTGGAATTTTTTAAAAGGAGGCCCGAAAAGGTTTTTAGGCGTTGATATCGGCACTTCCAACATCAGGGTGGTTGAATTGAAAAGAGGCAATCCTCCAGAACTTGAAAATTACGGAGAGCTTGAGATTTCTTCTGGAAAAGTCGGGGGCAGCAAAAATTTCAGGGTTTTCAAAGAGAACTCTCTTTTGCTGTCAGACAAGGAAGTTTCAGAGACCATTAAAAACATCTGCTCTGAAGCGGAAATCGGAACTAAGGAGGCCAACTTTTCCATTCCTGACTTCTCCAGCTTCTTCACTACTCTTGACCTGCCTCTTATGGGAAAAGACGAGCTTTATGAGGCGGTAAGGTACGAGTCAAGGCCCTATATCCCTCTTCCTGACAAGGAGATTACTTTGGACTGGGTTATTACAGAAGGAGAGCTCTCTAAAACCCCTATCAGGGTTTTAGTAGTGGCCATACCCAACGATGTTGTCTCCCAATACCAGAAGATAGCTGATCATTCCGGTCTGGAGCTTAGGCTTTTAGAGCCCGAAGTTTTTTCTCTGGCCAGAAACCTGAAGGGGGAAAAGAAGAATCTGGGAGTGATAGATATCGGAGCGAGAAGCACCACCTGCAGCATTCTTGAAAAAGGAGCGCTTAAGATAAGCCACAGCTTTAATATAGGGGGGAACCAGCTGACAGAGACGCTGGCTAGATCTCTGGATATAGATTATAATAGAGCAAAGGGGCTTAAAGAAGCCCAGGGGATTGCCTCCCAGCAGGAGAAGGAAAGGGAGATTCTCCTTCCTTCCATTGATTCTATTTTGGACGAAATCAAAAAGGCCTTTCGCGAGTTTTACCAGAAAGAGGGCAAAGAGATAGAAAAAGTGGTTTTGACAGGCGGAGTGGCCAAGATGCCGGGTCTCAAGAATTACTTTTCTTCTGAATTGAAAAAAGAAATAGCTGTTTTAAACCCTTTTTCCGGCCTTTTCTATCCTGATGTATTAAATCAGACCCTTGCAGAGAAAGCTTCTCTCTACGGCGTGGCTGTAGGGGCGGCTCTCAAGGGATTTGAATAAAAAATTAACCTTTAAAAAACATGGCCATAGAGATAGCAAAAAAACCGAAGCTTAAAGGTCCTTTCTGGCTTTATCTTCTTTTGGTGATAGGAGTTGTTCTTGTGCTCGGGCTTGGGGGAAGCTACCTGTATTTTTATCTAACAGGCAAGACTGTTGAACAAGAAATAGGGGAATTGAGCCGGCAGCTGGAAAAGACAGAGGGAGAAAAAGAACTGGAGAACGATATTCTTGCCAAAGAAAAAAGAATAGAAGACTTTAAGAATCTTTTGGCAAAACACAAAAAGGTCTTGAATGTTTTCAATTTTATTCAGGAAAGAACCCATCCTAAGATATGGTTTTCGGATTTCAATTTCGAAACCGGCAAAGCTGTTGTTTCCGTTTCAGCCGAATCCGATGATTTTGAATTCGTAGGGCAGCAGATTATGACTCTGCGGGAAGAGGATATTTTGAAAAAAATTAACCTGTCTGAGCTTTCAACAGGCGAAGAGAAAGGCGTTGACTTTTCCCTTCAGCTTGAATTTGATCCTCAGATTTTTAAAGAATAATGCCCAGAACAATTATTATCATCACAGTTCTCTTATTCTTGGCTTCGATAGCGGGCGGCTTCTTTCTTTGGTGGCCTGAATATCAGGAATTTATGGCTTTAAGAAAGGAGCTTCAGAGAAAAGAGGAGGCCCTGCAAGAGAAAATAGAATACTTCAAAAACCTTAGAGAGATTTCCAAAAAGCTGGAGGACTATCCAGAAGAAATGGGAAAGATAGAATCAGCTCTGCCGGATCCTCCTTTGGAGCCTGCCTTTCTGAGATTTGTCCAGGTTGCCGCTTCGGAAAACGGCTTGGTGACAGACAGCTTGGGCAATGTTGCTGTTTCTCGCAGCCAGGGAGTTAGGGAGATAACTTTCTCCGGATCCTTCTCCGGATCCTATTCTGCTCTTAAGAATTTCCTTTCCGCTGTCTATCAAAACGCCAGAATGATCAATGTAGAAAGCATCAGCTTTGGAGGAGGAGGCGAAGAAGGGAAAACCATCTTTGATTTTGAGATTGGATTTAAAACCCATGGTTTCTCTGAAAAGTCGGGCGGAGAAGCTCCAGAAGGAGAAGGAGGTTTTCCCGCTCCGGGGGGGATTAAATAGTTTAAATTGTAATTATGGCTATTACTATTGCTAAAAAAAAGAAAAAACAAAAGTATCTAATTTTTGTTCTTCTCGGAGTGGTAGTTATAACTGCTGCTGTTGTCTGGTACGGCTTTTTCAGAGAGGAAAAAACGGAGGTGGCTTCGGTTACTCCTGCTGTTTCCAGAAGGGTCAAGATCGACTTTGAGTTTCTTGAAGGGGAGAAGCTGGAAAGCCTTAAGCCCTTTGAGAAGATTTCACCCTCAGATCCGGAGGAGATGGGAAGAGAAAACCCCTTCCTCCCTTATTAAATGTCTCTTGTAAAACAGCTAAAAGAAAAGGGGGTTGTTGACAAGTCCAGAGCTACTTCTCTGGAATACGAAGTGAAAACCTCCGGAAAAAGAGAGGAGGAGATTATTTTGGAAAAAGAGGTGGTTTCCGAGGACTTTCTTTTCGGTTTGAAAAGCAAAAATCTCAATATTCCCTTAAGAACTGTTTCTCCAGACGATGTTTCCTTGAAGGTTTTAGAGACCGTTCCCGAAGAGTCGGCAAAGTACTACCAGATGATACCCATAGGAAAAGAAGGAGAGAAGCTCGAAATAGGCATGGTCTACCCCGAAGATCTCAAGGCAAGGGAAGCTCTGGATTTTTTGGCCCGCCAGAACAAGATAAAATACAAGATATACCTGATTACCATATCCAACTTTGAGAAGCTTCTCAGAAAGTACCGCAATTTGAAAAAAGAAGTTAGCAGGGCCTTAGAGGAGCTTGAAAAGGAAGTCAAGGCGGAGAAAAAAACCAAGAAGAGAAAAGCAGAAGAGGTTCAGAGAATAGTGGAGGAGGCCCCTATTTCCAAAGTGGTTGCCGTTATTTTGAGGCACGCAGTGGACGGCAAGGCCTCGGATATTCATATTGAGCCGGGCAGAGAGAAGATAAGAGTGAGATTCAGACTGGACGGCATTCTTCATTCCAGCCTCTTTCTGCCAATGAGAATTCTTCCCGCGATAGCGGCCAGAGTTAAGATTCTTTCCAGTTTGAAGATAGATGAAACCAGAGTTCCCCAAGACGGAAGGTTCTCCACTATGTTTGAAGAAAGGCCGGTGGACTTCAGAGTTTCCACTTTCCCCACTACTTTAGGCGAGAAAGTGGTAATCAGGATTTTAGACCCCAGCCAGAGGAAAATAGAGCTTGAAGAGCTTGGAGTAAGGGGGAGAAATCTGGAGGTTATGGAAAGGGTTTTAAAGAAAACCTACGGCATGATTTTAGCCACCGGTCCCACAGGATCAGGTAAGACAACTACTCTTTACGCCGCTATGAGCAAGCTGAACAGAGAGGAGGTCAACCTTATGACTCTTGAAGATCCGGTGGAGTATTTTATGGAGGGGGTCAACCAGTCCCAGGTAAAGCCCGACATCGGCTATGACTTTGCCAACGGTCTCCGCCATATGCTAAGGCAGGACCCCGATATTTTGATGGTAGGGGAGATCAGAGACGAAGAGACGGCCTCTCTGGCTATTCATTCTGCTTTGACGGGGCATTTGGTTCTTTCCACCCTTCATACAAACGACGCCATAGGAGTTATTCCCAGACTGATTGATATGGGGATTCAATCATTTTTAATACCGCCCACTCTGAGTCTGGCTTTGGGGCAGAGACTGGTCAGGAAGCTCTGTCCTTACTGCAAAAAGGAAGTTTCCCCCAAAGGGAAGGTAAAAAAGGAATTGATGAAAGAAGTTGAGGCTCTTCCTCCGAAGATAAAAGAAAAGATGGATGTTCCCAAGAACTTTAAGATTTACAAGCCGGTGGGATGCAAAAGATGCAATAAGACGGGATATGCCGGAAGAATGGGCATTTTCGAGGTGCTGGAGATGACAGACCGGCTCGCCGACATTATCTCAGAAGGTCCTACTGAGGTTAAAATCAGGGAAGAGGCTAGGCGCCAGGGCATGGTAACTATGAAACAAGACGGAGTATTAAAAGTTTTAGACGGGACTACTTCTTTTGAAGAGGTGGCCCGGGTGGCAGAAACATAATGAATTCAATATTGCTAGTAGAAGACGACCCGTTTTTAGTAGAAGTTTACTCTACCAAGTTCAAGGAGGAGGATTTTGAAGTAAGAGTGGCCAGAGACGGAGAAGAGTGTTTTAAAAAGATAAAGGAAAAGAGGCCGGACCTTATCCTTTTAGATATTGTCTTGCCCAGCTTGAACGGATGGGAGATTCTCAGAAAGCTTAAGAACGAAAATATAATTGACGATTTGAATATAGTGATACTTTCCAATCTGGGCCAGAAAGAGGAGGTGGAAAAGGGAATAGATTTGGGGGCCGCTAGATATCTCATTAAAGCCCACCATACGCCGACAGAAGTGGTAAGAGAAGTTAAAAAAGCGTTAAAAAATTAATTATGGACTACTCTTCAAAATTAAAAGATATTTTAAAAGCCGCTCTTGACCAGAGGGCCTCGGACCTCCATATTTCCGTAGGCCACCCTCCTGTTTTAAGGATAGCAGGCAGATTGACTCCTTTAGTAAAAAGGAATAAGCTTTCTCCGGAAGACAGCAAAGGGCTGGCTTTTGCTTTAATGACAGAAGAACAGCAGGAGAGGTTTTTAAGAGAAAAGGAGATTGATTTTTCCTATAATTTTGAAAACAAGGTAAGATTCAGAATTAATATTTTCTTTCAGAGAGGCAATGTTTCCTGCGCTCTGAGGATGATTCCCACGGAGATCAAAACCATTGAGGAACTGAATCTCCCCCCTCTTTTGCACGATTTTATCCGCCACCCCCAGGGATTTGTCCTTATCACCGGTCCTTCCAGCCAGGGAAAATCCACCACTTTGGCAGCTTTAATAGACGAGATAAACAAAACTAAAGCCAGGCACATTATTACTATTGAAGATCCTATAGAATATGTTTTTAAGGACGAGAGGTCTATTATAGATCAGAGAGAGCTCTATCGAGACACAAAGAGCTTTGCCCGGGCCTTAAGGTCCACTTTTAGAGAAGATCCGGATGTTATTATGGTAGGGGAGATGAGGGGCCCGAAGACCATAGCCACAGCTATTACGGCAGCAGAAACAGGGCATCTGGTTCTGGCTACTCTCCATACCAACAACGCGGCTCAGACCATCCACAGGATAGTGGACTCTTTTCCCGGAAACCAGCAGGCCCAGATAAGGGCCCAGCTTTCCGGATCTTTATTGGGAGTGGTTTCCCAGAGACTGGTGCCCAGAATCAAAGGAGGCCTTATACCCGCCTGCGAGATAATGCTTAATACTCCGGCTGTCGCCAATCTGATCCGGGAGAGCAAGATTCACGAGATTCCTCTGACGATTACCACTTCAGCCGAAGTAGGCATGGTTTCTCTGAACAGGTATTTGGCCAATCTGGTAAGGGCCAAAGAAGTGGATATGGAGACAGCCCAGAGCTATTCTCTGGATCCAAGCGAATTAAGAAGGCTTGTTAAAAGATAATTATGAAGTTTGACTATCAGGCCAGAAGCAAAACAGGGGAGATACAGACAGGGACAATCGAGGCTTCTGATAAGAACACAGCAGTAGAGATTTTAAAGTCCCGCAATCTTTATGTTACCGCCATAGAGGAGTCTTTTGTTCCTGTTTACGCCAGAAAGCTTAAGGTATTCGAAAGAGTGACCCAGAAAGACATTGTCTATTTCTCCCGCCAGCTGGCTATTATGCTAAAGTCCAATGTCCCTTTAGTAGAGACCCTTCATACTCTGGCAGACCAGACAAAAAACAACGCCCTGAAGGAAAAAGTTTTAAGAATAGCAGAAGAAGTGGAAGGAGGGACCCCTCTTTCCAAAGCTCTGGCTGTTTTCCCCAAGGTTTTCTCTCCTTTCTATATCAATATGGTAAAGTCGGGCGAGGCCTCGGGAAAGCTTACAGAGGTCTTTGTCTATATGGCAGACTATCTGGAAGAGCAGCACGCCTTCAAGTCCAAAGTAAGGGGAGCTATGGCCTACCCCGCCTTTATACTGGTGGTTTTTGTGATAGTGGTTTCCATTATTGTCACCTGGGTGATACCCCAGCTGGCTACCGTTTTGAAAGAAACAGGACAGGAGCTTCCTTTGCTTACCAGAGTGATGATGGCTGTGGCCAACCTTTTAAGAACCAAAGGATGGGTTGTCTTGATAGTGCTGGCCGCTCTGATTGTTCTTTTTTACAGGTGGGTGAAGACAAAGCAGGGAAAGAAAGTGGTTGACGAAGCTTTGATGAAAATACCCGTTGTCAACGGCTTCTTGAAAAAGCTCTACCTGGCCAGACTTGCCATGAACCTTTCCACTTTGATAGCAGGAGGCCTCCCTATATCCAAATCTCTGGAGATTACAGGGAAAGTAGTGGGCAGCACCGTCTACGAGAGAATTATTATGGAGACAAGAGACGAAGTCAAAAAAGGAGAGCAGATAAGCAACGTTTTAAAGAAGCATCCCAGATATATTTCCCCTCTTTTCCACCAGATGATACTTGTCGGGGAGAAAACAGGCACCCTGGACGATTCTTTGAGGAACGTAGTTAATTTTTACCAGGACGACGTAAACAGGGACCTGGACAACTTTACCAAGCTTTTAGAGCCCTTGTTTATTGTAGTTTTAGGCGGAATAGTGGGCCTTTTGATGGCAGCTGTGATTATACCTATATACTCTATCGGAGGGGGGATTTAGTTTTCCACAGACATTTTTCTTTAAGTGTGATATAATTTAATAAGGTTGAAAATAATAAAAGGTCGATAAATTAAGATTTAATTCTTAAATTAAAATGAAAAAAGGTTTTACACTTATTGAGTTATTGGTAGTTATTGCCATTATTGGTATATT
>CAZYOI010000028.1:0-8424 GCA_964648705.1 uncultured Candidatus Saccharibacteria bacterium
TATCTTTCTTCAACGTCCTTCAAACCGTGCCACTTTTCAGGCAGAGGAAGAAGAGACTTGGCCAGCATCTTGTAGTCTGAAACTAAAAGAGTTTTCTCTCCTTTTTTGGTTTTCATTAAAGTTCCCTTGGCTTCGATAAAGTCTCCGATGTCAAAATTCTCCAAAAAGAAGCTGTATCCTTTCTCCCCTATTCTGTTTTCTCTGAACATAAGCTGGATATTTCCTTTTCCGTCTTTCAGATTGGAAAAAGTAAGGCCTCCGTGTTGTCTCAAAGAAACTATCCTTCCCGCTAGAACTATCTCTTTTTCCGACTTGGACAGCTTATTAAAACCATCAAGAGCTTCCTCTGCATTATGAGTCCTTTTTGTCTCCGAGGGATAAACAGAAAGGCCTGCAGCTTCAATAGCTCTTGCCTTTTTTATCCTGTTTTTTCTTATCTGGTCTATTGTAGCCATGATTTCTCTATTTTATCTTATTTTCTTTTAAAAAACAATAACTGGTTGACAAAAAAGATAATATATGATACAATGTTAGCATAGTAAGCAGTTTTACAATCACAAAGGTGCAGTTCAAGAAAAGGAGGAAGTCATGGATAAGAGAAAGGTGATTATAGTTGTTGGAGTCGTGGTGCTCCTCACGGTCAGCATCACTTATTCTATTATGAGTGATGCGGAGCCGGAGCCCACCCAGAACCAGAAGGCGAAAATCCAGGGAGAGATGAGAGTGGAAAAATTCACTACCTCTCCCCAGGAGGCGGAAGTCGAAGTTCCCGTCCCTCAAAGGACGGAGCTCGAAGATGGGACAACGCTGGTGGTTCCCAAAGGGACCAAGGCGAGAACAACCGTTCCCGTAAGGGTGGAAAAGGAAGCAAAAAAGCCTGATCCCCCGAAGGAACGAGCCGCTCCCGCTAATCGCCAGCCCCACCAAGAGAGAGAGGCCTCCGTTTCCCGAACAACCAACAACGTGTTGGTGTACCACAACCACCAGAACAAGGTGATTGTGGTACAAAGACAGGAAAGCGGTCTCTCCCAGCCCGCTCTGCAAAGAGTGCGCTATCAAGGCAGGAGTCCAGGACAGGCCCTGGACGAATACTTTGACGGGGCTTGGAGCAACGGGTGCCAACCCCGCCGTTCCTACCGCAGTCGAAGCTGGGGCCGAGGAAGCTGGGGTCAGAGAGATTCAGGCGAAGCCCTGGATGACTTCTTCGACGACGGAGGCTGGTAAAGCCTCCATCTGCACCAATTAGGCGCGGTTTGGAAAACCAAATCGCGCCCTTTTTTTACTTAAAATACGGCTGATAGAAATCAGATATCCCGATCTTTCTTGAATTAACTTCCTTAATCTCCTTTCCTTTAATTATCACTTCAAGCAGAAGGCCTTCCATTGTTTCTTCTGAAAAGCTCTGGTCGAAAACAAAGTTTCCCAAGCTATAGGCTATCCATCCGTTCTTGTATTCCTCAACAGGCTGTATTACATGAGGATGATGGCCTATGATAAGATCTGCCCCGCTATCTACAATCTCTTTAAAAAGAGAGCTTTTGGAAGATTCCGGCTCTCTGGCATACTCTTTGCCAGAATGAAAGGAAACCGCCAGAATATCTACTTTTTCTTTAGCTTCTCTTGTAATCTCCAGAGGAGCTTCTTCTGTCCAGGCAATACCTGCGCTCTCTTCTCCCGCTTTCCAGTATTTTGTGCCCAAATCGGTAAAAGCCAAAAAGCCGACCTTCAAGCCTTTCACCTCTTTTATCTTTAAAGAAAATGCTTCCTCTCTATTCCCTGCTCCGACATAATCAATACCGGCTTTCTTCAACCTTTCCATACAATCTTCTAAAGCTTCGCCGGTATAGTCTAAAGCGTGGTTGTGAGCCAAAGAAACAACATCAAAGCCCGCATATTCCAAAGCTTTAACAGCTTCAGGATCCGCCCTGAAAGAGTATTCGCTTCCTACGTTCTTTCCTTTGTCTGAGATAACGCTTTCCAGATTTCCGAATAGAAGGTCTGCCTTTTTTAATTTATCTGCTATCTTAGAAAATACAAACTTAAAATCTCCCCCGCCTTCTCTTTTAACTTTAAGCTCCACTCCCCTGTCTAACATTATATCTCCTACAAAAAAGAGAGTTTTTTCTTTTTCTATCTTAAAAGGCGGATTTTCTTTTTCTATAACAAAACCTCTTGGAGGCAGAAAATGCAAAACAAAAAAGCCCAGGATTAAAACTACAGTTAATACTAGAATATATCTCATATTTTATCTTACATTGAAATAAAAGCCTGTCCAAATTGGAGGACAGGCGCTTCTTTTATTTTCTCAACATCTCTAAAATGATTTGTCGAGCTTCTTCTCTCTTTGATCGATGCCTCTTGACTTCTTTTGCCATTTCGGGAAAGTATTTTTCAATTACGCGCAAATCATCTAGATTAGGGTTGCTTGCCATCAAAAAAGAAACTGCTTCTTTCTTATGGGCGAAAAAGGCCATAACATGCCTGAGATCGGAATGATTAACAAGTCCGGCTTTGGCCTTCTGGCAGAAAAGCCTCCATGACCTTTTAGTAAAAACCGAATTTCGAGAATAATCCATAATACGGAGAAGATCTTCTGCTGTCGGCCTCTGAACAAGCAACTCGCTCCACGCTTTCTCTGCTAAATCAGGAATTGAAATAATAATGCGGCAAAGATCGTCATTCGTCGGGGAGGTTAACAGAAGTCTCTCCCACAGCTCATCCAAGCTCTTTTCTGTCTGAGCCATCGTTATCTCCTTTTCTAAAGAACCAACTTCTTTATACCTTATTTCCAAAATAAAGCAACGGCTATTGAGTCAGATAACTCACTAGATACTCGGCTATTATCAGGGCGGCGTCAGGTTTGGCTTTCTCTCTGGCTTTCTTTGACATTTCCTCCAGCTTCTCTTTTGAGGAAAAGAGGGTCTTTATCCTCTCCAAAAGAAAGTGGGGAGTGAAATTCTCCTCTTCCATAACTACGGCAGCTCCCTGTTCTGCGAAAGCATAGGCGTTTCTTACCTGGTGGTTCTGGGCGGACCCCTCAAGAGGAACCAGAATGCTCGGTTTTCCCAGAGCAGCTAGTTCGAAAATCGTTCCCGCTCCTGCCCTGGATATGACAAAATCTGAGGACTGGTAGGCGCAGGCCAGCTCTCTTTCGCTTAAAAAAGAAAAGGGATGATAGTATTTTCTAAGATTTTCTTTTACCACTGCCTCTGCTTCAGCTTCAACCTGATCAAGATTGTTGTCCCCTGTTTGATGTATCACTTCAAAATCCCCTAAAAGATCAGAAAGAACAACCAAGATCTTGTCGTTTATTCTCTGGGCACCCTGAGATCCTCCCAGAACCAAAATGACGGGTTTCTCCCCTGTCAGCTGAAAAACCCTTTTGGCTGTATCCCGGCCGCATTTCTCCAAAAGATCCTTTCTGACGGGATTTCCCACAGAAAGCATTTTTTCTGCAGGGAAATCGCCCGTCTCCTCCGCAGGAAAAGCCGTAAATATCTCCAAAGAAAGCCTGCCTGCTATCCTGTTGGCCAGACCCGGAGCCACGTCTGACTCGTGGAGAAAAACGGGAGTAAAGAGAATCTTGCCTGTCAGGACTACGGGAATGGAGCCGTATCCCCCTTTGCTGAAGATTAAATCGGGAGAAATGATAAAAATATGGAAAAAGGACTGGAGGAGGCCGATAGGAAGCTTGAATAAAATATCGACTATGTTTTTAAAAGAAAAATACCTTCTTATCTTCCCCGCAAAGACAGTTTTTATCTCAACGCCCTCTTTGGAAAGAAGGTTCAAGGCAAAATCATCCTTGGGGCCGATATAGTAAAAATCAATATTCTTTTCTGAATGATTCTTTTTAATCTCTCTGACCACAGAAACCAAGGGAATAATGTGTCCTGCGGTTCCCCCGCCTGTTAGAACAATCTTCATATTACCTTATTCTATCACTTTTTTCTGTTTTTAGAAATATTCAAAATAATCCCTATTCCTATCAGTTCTGAAACGATATGAGACCCTCCGTAGCTTACAAAAGGAAGAGGAATGCCCGTCAAAGGAAAAACCCCTATCATAGCCCCTATATTAATAAAGGCCTGGACAGAAATCCAGGAAATTACTCCCAGAACAAGAAGCTTTGAAAATTTATCCCCGGATGTTTTAGCTATCTTAAGGCCCTGCCATAAAAAAAGAAGAAAGAGAGCGATAAGAAAGAGAGAGCCAAAAAGCCCTGCTTCCTCGGCAAAGACGGCAAAAATGGAGTCTGACATAGGCTGAGGGAGATAGCCCAGCTTCTGTAAAGACATGCCCAGACCGACCCCGAAGAGGCCTCCCGACCCTACAGCTATTAAGGCCTGCTTTATCTGATAGCCCATTCCCATAGGATCCAGATTCGGATTTAGAAAAACAAGAATTCTTCTCATTCTGTAAGGAACAAATTTGACGGCGAAAAACAAGCTTCCGGCTCCAAGAGAAAAAATCAAAATACTGTGCCAGAGAGGAGTCCCTGAAGCAAAATACATAAGCAAAGCTACAATAAAGATAACGCCCAAAGTGCTCAAATCCGACTGGAAAATCAAAAGAAGGGTCAGAAGGCCCAGGATTACTAAAAAAGGAATAAGGGTGAATTCTCCCTTTTTCTTCTCTCTTTTAGGTTTTGTTCTGGTTTCAAGCCATCCGGCAAGATAAATGACAAAAGCCAGTTTCAGAAATTCAGAAGGCTGGAAAGTAATAAAGCCCAGATTGATCCAGCGGGGAGCTCCCCCTGCTTTAACGCTTAACTGGGGGATAAAAACAAGAGCCATAAAAACCAAAGAGAGAAAAACCAGGATAATGCTCTTTTTTCTGAAAAACTCCAAATTCATTCTGAAAGCTACAAAAGCAAAAACGCCTCCTGCTAAAAAGCCGTAAAAGAGCTGGTGGAAGAGATAGTGGGCGGGCTCTCCCGTTCTCTCCTGGGAAAGGACAGCTGAAACGCTGGCCAGAATGCCTATCCCCGTCAAAATCAGAAAGAGAACGGTTCCCAAAAAAAGACGGTCTATCTTTTTTTCCTTCATAAATTATCAACTTCTTTGTTAAACCTCTCTCCCCTGTCAAATTCGTTCTTAAAAAGATTAAAGCTTGATCCTCCGGGAGAAAGAAGAACAACGCCTCCTTTTAAAGAAGAGCTCTTTTTGACAGCTTCTCTCATATTCTCTGCCAAAAAGATGTTCTTAAACCCTGCCAGTTCTTTTTTCAGTTTATCCGTTCCTGTTCCCGGAAGAAGAATGAGAGAGGAAACTTTCTCTTTTATCTTTTCGGCTAAATCTGAATAATCCAGCCCCTTGTCAACTCCCCCCGCTATTAAAATCAATCCCTCAGGAAAGGTATTGAGAGCTTCTATTACAGCTTGGGGCATAGTGGCTGTAGTATCGTTGTAGTATTTCTTGCCCTTTTTCTCCGCTATAAGCTGCCGGCGGAAGGGAATCCCTTCAAAGCTCTTTAAAACCTCTCTAATGTCTCCGGAATCTACTCCATATATTTTAGCTGCGGCAAGAGCGGCTAAAACATTAAGCAAGTTATGCTCCCCTTTAAGCTTAATATCCTTTAAAGAACAAATCTCTTTGTCTTTAAAGTATATTTTATCTCCCTTGAGAAAAGAGCCCTCGACAGGTTTTTCTTTTGAGAAATAATATATTTTAGAAAGGGCTTCCGAGGCAAAACTTCTCACTCTTTTGTCATCGTAATTCAAGACCAAATTATCCTCCTTTTTCTGGTGCAAAAAGATCTCCTTTTTAGCTTTTATGTACCCCTTAAAGCCTCGGTGCCTTTTTAGGTGGTCTTTCAGAATGTTAAGGAAAAGAGCTGTTTTCGGACTTTTCCCTAAATCTTCAAGCTCAAAGCTGGAAAGCTCTAAAACGGCCATATTCCCCTCCTCAGACCTTAAAAGGAGCTCTAGGGGGGATACCCCTATATTCCCTCCTAAGAGCGTTTCGGGGTATTTTTTCCTTAAAAAAAGATACAAGAGAGATGCCGCAGTGGACTTTCCTTTTGTTCCTGTTATTCCGATAATCTCCCCTTCAAACAAATCAAAAAAGATCTCAATGTCTGTCTTTACAGGAACATTGTTTTCTTCAGCTTTTTTTAAAAAAGGAGATTCTTTGGGAACATCCGGGTTTTTAATTACCAGGTCTGCCTTAATAAAGTCCTCCTCTCTGTGCTCTCCCAGAACAAAGCCGATCTCCAGCCCTTCCAGCTTGTCCAGAGATTCTTTAAGCTCTTCTTTTTTCTTCAGGTCTGTAACCAAAACATCAGCTCCCATCTCATAAAAAAACTTAGCTGTTCCCACTCCCCCTCCGTGAAGACCAAGCCCCATTACAATTATTTTTTCCCCTTCAAAGCTATTCATAAAGGCTTTATTAAAACGGGCTTTATCTTCTCTTCCAGACAAAGTCTGCTTATCTTCTGGCAGTTATAGGGTTTGTCCGTGAAATAGTATCTATTTTTCCCTTCATTTTTGGAAACAGGATTTTTCTTTAAAAAAGAAGCTAATTCTCTGGCTAAGCTTTCAGCCGGATTCACTATTTTAATCTTTTCTCCCGCCACTCTTTTAATAACGCTCTCTAATAAAGGATAATGAGTGCAGGCTAAAACCAAAGCTTCTATCTCTTTATCTTTTAAGGGTTTTAGATACCTTTCCGCTATCTCTTCTGTTACTTTTCCTTCCAGCCAGCCTTCTTCTGCCAAAGGAACGAATAAAGGGCAGGATACAGAAAAAACCTCAGGATCTGCGCCATTAACAAAAAGCTTTTTATTGTATGACTGGCTTTCAACAGTCCCCGGAGTCCCTATAACCCCTATCTTTTTAAAAGGATCCATATCTTTTATTGCAGGAGTTATCATTTCAAAAATAGGAGTTTTAGGAAACTTCTCTTTAAGGTAATCAGAAGCCCAGGCAGAAGAAGTGTTGCAGGCCACAACAATAACATCAGCTCCCTTGCCTAAAAGCCACTTTGTTATCTTTTCAGAGCTTTCCCTTACAAACCTCTCCCCTTTTGTCCCGTAAGGAAGATGAGCTGTATCGCCAAAGTATATTATTTTCTGCTCTGGAAGAAGCTTTTTAATCTCGGAAACAACAGTAAGTCCTCCTACCCCAGAGTCAAATACGCCTATCATACTTTCAGTATAGCAGAAATGAAAGCTAAAATTAAGCATAAAAAAGCCCCTCGGTTTAAACCGAGGGGCTTTTTAAAAAACCAGCTAAACAATAAATCTATTCGGAAAGACCAAAGCACTTTTTATTCTTTCCTGTAACCGACACTCAAAAAATGATAATCAGCTCAATCATTACTTCTTCTACTTTTTAAAAATCTCAGGTAATATCGTAATCTTCTCCGGCTATTCAACTTTCTCCTCCATTAAGAAAAGTTACTGTAATGGATTTTTATTTTACAATACATTCCTGCAAGTAAAATTCTCTAATAATATCTGCGTCATCTTCATTAATTACCCCGTCATTGTTAATATCAGCAATTTCACAATCTCCAGAAACGTCCTCGCCAACACATTGACGAACTTTTAATAAATCATAAACATTAACTGTTCCGTCAGAAACTCCTGAGGCTGAACTAGAAATATCTGCGTCATTACAATCAAAACTTCCAACAATGCTGAAATAGCCATCACTTTCATCGGAAAAAATAGTATCGCCTGAAGAGGCAACTACTTCAATTTTGTATTTACTTCCTACTTCAAATGAATCAGAAATTGTCCAGGAATATAAAAGTTCCGTAGAGTGGTGGTAGGCAAGATGATATCCGGTTGGATTTGAGAAATCGCTGTAGTCAATCAGAGATATAACTTCTATATCATCAGCTCCTATTGATTCCCAATCGACTACATATGTTTTTCCCTTTTCCCATTCCTCTCCTCCGTTGGGAGAAACAACAGTGATTGATTTCTGAACCGGATTAACCATGGTAAATGATGTGTCACTAAAGTCCTTTGTTTCTTCGCAATCAGTAACCATTATCCTATAAGAACCCACTGCTGGAATCGTCTTTCCTTCGGCATTCTCTCCTACTTCCCAGTTCCACCAAAATTTTGTGGGTTGGCTACTGTCTTGATAAAGACCGGCTGTACCGCAATTTTTCAAATCCGTAACAATTGTGTCGTTATTAACATTTACTAAACTGATTTTGAATTCATCGGGAGGTAGTGGCTCATAATTCCAAATTATCTTCTGAACAGAACCTCTTTCCCATTCTTCTCCTCCATTGGGAGAAATCACCTCTATAGTTTTTTCTTCTTCCTCTTTCTCTTGACAAACATCCATCTTGCTGTTTTGCCCATAATCCTTTCCTACATTATAGGCACAGTATCCTGTAGTACAATCATCATTTGAATCACAATCCCCTTCTCCGGCATTACACTTACAGTCTGAAGTACAGTACT
>CAZYOI010000029.1:0-8192 GCA_964648705.1 uncultured Candidatus Saccharibacteria bacterium
AGCTCCAATCTGAACATCGGAGTAAGGCACCTCCTCCCCACCCTGCCTTTTGTTATGTCTTTGACAGGAGGAGTAACCAGTATGTGGCTCAAAGAACCCAGAAAGAAACTAAAAACCGCCTTTATTATCTGGCTTGTTTTGTGGCAGGCCTATAGCGTTGTATCTGTCTATCCCCACTTTCTGGCCTATTTCAACGAAACAGTAGGCGGACCCTCTGAGGGGCATAAATACGTAGTTGACTCTAATCTTGACTGGGGTCAGGATTTGAAAAGGCTTAAGCAATGGACAGAAAAAGAAAACATCGACAGAATATATGTCAATTACTTTGGAGGAAGCGATGTAGAGTATCATTTGAAAGATAAATACAAACCCTGGAACGGAACATCAGATCCTGAAGAGTTTCCAAAAGGCAACTATCTTGCCGTTTCTGCCACCCTTTTGCAGGGAGGAAGAGGAGAGCCTGCTCCAAGCTTTAAATCGCCCACGGGATACTACGACTGGCTGGACAGAGAAGCGCTGGTCAAAAGGATAGGATACTCAATTTTCGTCTACTATATCGATTAAAGGCGGAGAGACAAAAACCCTGTTGCCGAATCTCAAGTCAATATATTCCAGATTCTTCCTGTTTTCTGGAGGGATTTTCTCTTCTAAAACCAGCTTTAAGTTTAAAAGCTGGTCCTCTATTTTCTCTTTCAGGTTAAAATATATCTTCCATTCTTCTATTAGGACTGTAAGCTTATCTCCCTCGAAAAGATACTCTGTTACATCTAAATCTATCTCTTTTTCTATAATCAGAAGGAACTGGAGTTTTTCTTCTTCAATAACGGAATCTCCCAATGAAAAGCCGTTTAAAGAGCCCGTTTTTATCTTAATGCCGGTTTCTTCTTCTCTTTCGGCAAAAGCTATTCCCTTCCGGTCAAGATAAAAGCATTTTTCTTCAAAGCACCAGTCAACAGCAGGAACTCTCTCTTTAATTTGAGAAACGAAAGTCCCGGGAAGATCCCTTCTAAGAGTTGCTTCCTTTATTCTGGGGAATCTTTCTGTTATTAACCTGTCTATTCTTCCCAGGTTGACCAAAAAAATACTCCTTGTTTTCCAGAAGAGCATTCTTGTCGGGATATTCTCCTCGATTGTCCTTTCTATTTTGTCTGCGGGCAGCTTAACATTGCCCGAGATCCTGATATTCTTTACTTGGAAAACGGGAGAAAGGAAAAAAAGATAAAACAATCCTCCAAGAAAAAGAACAATTAAAATTGAGAACCAGAAGAAGCGGGATCTTACAATTGACTTTTTCCTTTTGAACCTGTGCCTTTTCTTTTTCATTCTAGTATCCCCTTTTTGCTTTTCTTATCCTCTCAATGAAATAAGGAAAGAGATATCTAAAAGAAAAAGGGAAATCCCGGGTCTTAAGATATTCCTTTCTGTAGCCGGAAAAGCCCGTTTTAAACAAGGTCAGTCCGGCCCAGGGATGACCGGACTCTTTAAGATCTTCTTTGTCTTTTATTCCGGGAGCTATCCCCCAGAAGTTGTATTTCTGGCAGCCCCTTCTCTTGGCCTCTTTTATGCCTTCCCACTGGAGAAGATACGATACGGGTATTTTCCTGTATTTGGACAAGGAGGCTCCGTGATGGTAAAAAGCCCTGTTTTGCCAGAAGACAACGACAGCGGCAGAAACTGTTTCTCCTTTGTATTTTCCCAAAAAGACAGCAATCTGGTTGTCTTCTTTAAAAACAGAAAACTGATTCTTTAAAAAGCTCAAAGAAAAAGGAACGAAGCTGTGGCGGGAAGCTGTTTCCCGGTAGATTTTGTCAAAGGTTTCAAGATCTTCCATATTCTGGGTCTGGACCACCTCTATATCTTTTTCTCTGCCCGCTTTCTTTATAAGGTACCTGGTTGTCTTTCTCATATCCTTTAAAAGATCCTCTTCTGAAGGAGCAATATCCAGCTCCCAGCTTACTTCGGGATGGATATGAAGAGGGGCTTTCTTAAAGCCCAGGTCTTCAAAAAGCTTTCTGTTCTCCTTATTCCTCTCAAGGATAGGAGCTACCCTTAAAAAAAGGGTCTCTTCTTTTATCTCTCTCGCTTTTTCTAAAAGCTCTCTTAAAACCTTTTCCTTTCTTTTTTTTATTACAGGTCCGTGGGGAACAAAAAGAAAAGCGCCCCTTTTCGCTTTAACTTTTAAAACCAAAGCTATTCCTATCAGTTCCTCTTTTTCAAAAAAACCAAATCTCCATATCTTGCTTCCCTCTTTCTTCTGAAACTCTCCCCAGTTCCAGGAATCAAGGAAGGTTTTCTCAGAGCAGCTCCTTAAAAAGCCCTCCCAGGTATTTTTATCTTTTATTTCCCTGACCATAATGCTTTATTCTAACAAAAAAATCGCCCCTCTTAAAGACAGGGCGATTTCATCCTATTCTAAATGCTTTCTTAAATCGCCGTAAGTTTCCACCTCTTTGGGAACCACAACCCTCAATCCGCACTTCTGGCAGAGGAGAGCTTTATGGGTTTTGGAAACAGAAAGAATATCAATAAAACCGGCGCAAGTCCGGTGAACGCCGACCCTGCCAGAAAGAACTGCGTCGTCCCCTCTGCCCAGGTCAGCCATATCATCAAACAAAGTCTCGCCGTATTCTGTAAGGATAATGGGCTCTATCATCTTGTTTCTCCTTTTTTCAAAGACCTCTTTAATTCTATAAAAAAGGGGGCGGAATGTCAAAATAAAGCCCTATAATAAGCAAAGAGATTAATTCCAAAGATATTAATACTCGCTGCTGCGCCTGGTTAAAGTATAGGTAAAGTCGCTTGGGTTGTATTCCAAAGTCCAGTCCCTGTCCATATCATCCTCAAACTTTGCCTCCCCTTTTTTTCTGGCAGTATAGAAAAGAGGTTCGGTTTCGTCTTTCTGAAGATCATAAAGAAGGTATTTTATTCCCTCTTTAGCGTCTTTTTCGTAAACAACGTAGCGACCATGAACATTTTTCTTCTCCATGTTTTTATTCTAGGAAACCTTTTTTAAAAAGGCAACAACCTTCTCGGCCTCCTTTTCTTTAATATTAATGTGAGTAGGAAGGTTAAAAGTAATCCTGGAGAGATTCTCCGCATTGGGACAGGAGCCCTTTTGGTAGCAAACTCTCTCCAGTTTTGTATCAGGCGGCGCCACAGGAGAAGCATACCAGTCCCCTATTAAGAGGTTTCTGTCCCAGGCCTCTCTGATTATCTGATGGGCTTTGCTGCTTTTAACGGTAAATCTTAAGAATATATTCTTTCTCTCCGGAAAAGAAAAAGGAAGCTTAAGAGAGCTGTCTTTTAGCTTTTGATAGTAAAAACCAGCTGTTCTTATCCTATGATTGTTGAACCTATCAAGTTTTTTTAGCTGATTTAAAGCCAAAAGAGCCAGGGCGTTGGGCATTCTTTTAGGAAAATATGAAGGAATCTCCCCCTTTTTCTCCTTCCGATGGACAGCCTTGGACAAAACCCTTAACCGCTGAAAGAGAACCAAAAGGTATTTCCCTAAAAAAGAATAAGTGGGGAGAATAAGATAATTCATCAAAAGGGGGTGAAGAAGTTGCTGCATTATCCAAAAAGAAGAAGGAAAGCCCGCCTCCCTTTGAAACCTTTCCATTTTTTCAGCTGTTTTGTCGTCGTCTGTTACAGCTATTCCCCCGTAGACAGAAGAGATTACCTTGTCTCTGGAAAAACTGAAAAAGGAAGCTTTGCCAAAGGTGCCGACCTTCCTCTTTTTGTACTCCGCTCCCAGAGAATGGGCGCAGTCCTCTATCAGAATCAGATTGTTCTCTCTCGCTATTTTCTCCACTTTTTCCATATCAGCCGGCAAACCGAAAGTATGCTGAACCATAACCGCTCCGCTTTCTCTGGTTATCTTTCTTTTTAAGTCCTCCGGGTCTATGTTAAAGTCGTCTTTGTCGCTGTCAACAAAAACGGGTTTTAAACCCGACCACTTAATAGGGTTTGCGGCGGCATTGCAAGTAAAAGCCTGCAAAAGAACCTCTCCCTTAAGATCCAGCCCGTAAAGAACAGCCATTAAAGAAGCTCTCCCGCTGTTGAAGGCAAAAGCATGCCTTACCCCCAGAATCCTCTTAAATTCTTCTTCCAAAGCTCTTGAAGCTACTCCTTTTTTCCATTTAAAGGGATTAAAGATTAATCTAAAAGCCAGAGAGATGTCGTCCTTTTCTGTATTAGGAGATAGAGATATGGTAATAGGTCTTGACATATTGAAAATTGTATAATATTATATCTTTAGAACTCTTTTTAAGGAGAGAATAATGTGCAGAACAAGGCCTGACCCCGACTGGGGAGATGATGAGGAGAGGAACCCTCTTGGTGAAAAATTACAGCTTATTCCTCCTGATTGGATTATTAAATTTTTTTTCTTTGCCCTTGCTCTTTTAGGAATTTTTCTTTTCCTGCTTTAACAATGAGCGTCCATTAAGGACGCTTTTTTTCTTCCAAAAACTCTTTTACTTCTTTAGGCACTCTTCCTTCTAAAAGAACAACATCCCCTCTTATCAAAGAAGATTCTATAAAGTCTTTTATCTTTTCTGCCTTTTCTATAAAAAAGACATCTTTTATGCCGGAGCTCTTTTTAATTTCCTCAAAGCAGTCTCTGGTAGTAATAACGGCCAAATCAGAGCTTTCCCCTATCTTCTTCCCTATTTTCCGATGAACCTCTTTGGAGGCCTTGCCAAGCTCTATCAAACAAGGCATAACAACAAGCTTCTTGCTTTCCCAAACGCTCAAATAGTCAAGATCGGCCAAAACTCCGTTAGGATTGGAAGAATAGGAAGAATCTATAACATTAACCCCTTCCCTTCCCTTCAAAAGCCTTGTCATTCTCTTTTTGCTCTCTATTTTCCGGCAGGCCCGGGAGATTTCCTTCAAATTCATGCCTGCTTCTCTTGCCGCCAAGACAGAGGCCAAGATATTGGAAACTACCTGCCTTCCCAGACCCTTTACTTTGAAGCTTTCTCTTTCTCCTTCTTTGGTGGCAAGATCAAAAGAAACAGATTCTTTCTTTACCTCAACATTCTCTGCCCAAATATCGGGCTTAAAGTCTGACATAGGAGGAGCTTTAGAATCTGAAAATATCCTTTTTTCTACAGCTGTTGTCTTGTAAAGATCAAGGCAGTACCTATTATTTCCGTTAAAAACAGCCAAGCCGTCTTCCGGAAGGCTCTCTATCAGCTCGTACTTTGTTTTGATTATTTTCCCCTGAGAGCCGAAAAGAGCCAGGTGCTGTTCGTTTATGCCTGTTAAAATGCCTATCTTGGGCTTTACAATATCAGCTAAAAGCTTAATCCCCCCTTTGCCGTAAGCTCCCATCTCCGCCACAAAAACATTATGCTCCGGCCTTAATTCCTTGAGAATGCACCGGGATATGCCCATCTCGCTGTTCTGGTTCTCTTTGGTTCTTAAAACCTTGTATTTTTGAGATAAAATATCAGCTAAAAACTCCTTGGTGGAGCTTTTGCCGTAGCTCCCGGTAATCCCTATTGTCAGAAGGCCCTTCTGTTTTCTCATTTTCTCTTTCGCTTTTTTAATTGTAAAAAGCTTTACTAGAACAGCCAGAGGCTGGATTATTAAAACTATTAAAGAGAAAATCAAAGGAGAAAGGAGATCAAAAGCCAAGAGAGCCAAAGGCAAGCAAGGATTCTCTAAAAAGAGAATAAGAAAGATAATTTCAAAAACAGCTCCCAAAAAAACCAAGAGAAGGACCTTCTTGGTAAAAACAGGCCTTTTAAGCTTTCTTTTAAAGAGAGAGGCTGTTTCTGCAAGATAAACCAGAATTAAAGCCAGAGAGAAAAGGAAAAGAAAAGTCCCGAAAACCCCTTCCTGAAAGACATCTTTTAGAAAGAAGAAAAAGAGAAAGAGCGTTAAAAGGGTTATCTTCAAAAAGCAGAGATTGTTGAAAAACAAGCTCTTTCCCTTAAAGGTTCTGAAATGGTCTATAAATCTCCTTATTTGATACTCTTTCAGCTGCCAGAGATAAAAGTAAAAGAGAGCCGCCTTGGTGGTTCTTAAAAGCCAGAATAAAGATAGAATAAGAGACATATTACCTTAAAAAAGGAATTATTGTTTCCAAAAGCTTTTCCGGGTTTTCAAGATGGGGGCTGTGAGCCGCCTTAGGGATTGTTTTAAGCTCCGAATTTTCAATCTCTCTCTTAAAAACAGAGGCGTATTTTAGGGGCACTATTCTGTCTCTTTCTCCCCAGACAAGAAGGGTTTCTGTCTTTATCCCGGAAAGATAAGGAGTCAGGTCTTCAGCTAAAATCTTTTTTATGGTTTCTTTCATAACTCCTTGGGCTTTGACATAGTCTGTCTTTCTCAAAAAGAGGTAGAATACGCTTTTTATCGTCTCTCTGAACTTTCTCAAGTACCTTATATCAAAAACAATGTTGCCTGCCTTGCTTATCCAGAAAGCAAGCTTGGCTTCAACGGTTTTCTTCGGCTTCACTCCGGCAGGAGAACAAAGAACCAGTTTGTTTATTCTTCCTTCGTTCTCTGCTAGATACTTTACAATAACCCTCCCTCCGAAAGAATGGGCTATTACAGAAAAGTTCTCCAGATTAAAATGATCTACGAGTTCTTCGAGCCAGTCAGCATAATCTGAAACACTCCAGGGAAAAGAGGGCCTTCCGCTTTTGCCGAATCCGGGAAAATCAGGGACTATTACTTTAAAGCCCTGCAAGGCGAGCATCTTCTGAACATTGAACCAGGAGTTTGAAGAGCCAAAGCCCCAGCCGTGTAAAATTAAAAGAGGTCTCCCCTCCCCTTTGATTCTGCAGTTGGATTCAACGCCTTTAATAACAATATTCTCTTCCATATTATCTGGCTTCTAAAGCGCGCAGAGAGCCGGCCTCCATAGGTTCTTCGTTGACAACGATCCAGCCCAGACCTAGAGCAATCAAAACCAGGACTATAATGGCTAAAATAACCTGCATTTATTTTATAACCTTAAAATCTAGATATTTATGCAAAGCTTCCGGAACCTTTATGCTTCTGTCCTTTTGCTGGTAATTCTCTATTAAAGCTATAATAATTCTTCCGATAGCCAGAGCTGTTCCGTTTAGAGTATGAACGTATTCAAGCTTGTTCTCTTTGTTTCTGTATCTAATATTTAATCTTCTAGACTGAAAGTCAGTACAATTAGAAACAGAATGAGTCTCTCTATATCTTCCTTCTGAAGGAATCCAAGCTTCGATATCATATTTAGCAGCTGCCGGCCTTCCCAAGTCTCCTGTACAGATATTTATTACCTGATAAGGAATACCTAAAAGCTTCATTAGTTTCTCCTCTAGAGACAAAAGGAATTCATGCTCTTTTTTTGATTCTTCGGGTTTGGTAAAGCTAAACATCTCCAGCTTGTCAAACTGATGAACTCTCAGTATTCCCCTGGTGTCTTTTCCGTAAGAACCGGCTTCCTCCCTGAAACAGGTGGAAAAGGCGACATATCTTTTGGGAAGGTTTTCCAAAACTTCGTCTTTGTGCATAGGGCCTACGGACTGTTCTGAAGTTCCCACCAAAAAGAGATCGTCCTTTTTTAGATAGTAGGTCTCGTCGGCATCCTCCTTGGCATCGATGTATCCCATCCCCCTCATTATCCCGGGTTTCACTAAAACAGGAGGTATTACGGGAGTAAAACCCTCTTTTCTTAATAAATCAAAAGCAAGATTTGCCAGAGCAAACTCAAGAAGAACAGCTTCTTTTTTAAGGTATCCGAATCTGCTCCCCGAAACCTTGGCTGCTCTTTTTACGTCTATTAAATCCAGCTTCTCCGCTATTTCCAGATAGTCCTTTGACTTAAAATTAAACTTTGTCTTCTTTCCTTCTTTTCTTAAGACAACGTTCTCATCCTCGTCTTTTCCCACAGGAACACCCTCTAAAGGCATATTAGGAACCTTATACATCATCTCCTCGAACTTTTTATCAAGCTCTTTCTGCTTCTCTTTAAGCTTGTCTGCCTTTTTATCCACTTTTTTCATCTCAGAGATAAGCTTCTTTTTGTCTTTTCCTTCAGAAATAGCTTTGTTGGCTTTGTTTTTCTCGAACCTCAACTTCTCCAATTCAGTCAGGTTGCTTCTTCTTTTTTTATCCGCGTCCAAAAGCCTGCCAATATCTATCTTGGCTCCTTTGTCTTCGGCTCCTCTTTCAACCTTTTTTGGATTTTTTCTGATATA
>CAZYOI010000030.1:0-8053 GCA_964648705.1 uncultured Candidatus Saccharibacteria bacterium
ATCCCTTGACAAAGATTTTAAAAAGGTGTATAATGTAAGCAGGTCTTTAAAGAAAGGGAAAGAACAAACTAGAAAACGGAAAAGGAAGGAGATTTCCAATGGAAGAGAGAGCACGCAGAAATCCGATGTGGGGGGTCGTTGAGGCGGCCAAGAAAATCGAGAGCCGCCAACCCAAGGAAGAAGAACCGGAAGAGCATCAGGCCCTCCTTGATGCTCTGAACAAAGTTTCAGAGAAAGGACAGAAGGAGGCTGTCTGGCGCCTGATGGAACAGGTCGTCGAGGAAAAAGCTCCCGTTCAGGGGCTGTACGCCCTGACAAGGGAGTTGCATATGACGCCGGTAGCCACCGGTACTACCGCCCTGCTCAAAGTTATCAGAGCAGGGGCAACGCAGGAAGACCTGGAAAATTCAGGTCTTGCTCAGCTCCGCGGCGGCAAGCATCCCCACTATATCTACAGGGTGGGGCGTGAAGCCATCACCGAGGCAGCAAAGCATTTCCGGGAAGAAGGCCAGATCGAGCTGGCCCAGGTCCTCGAAGAGCATCTCCGGAGGGGCGAGCGCAAGCGCAAGCTTGCCAGAGCCCGACGGGAAGCTCGCAAACAGGAAGCAAACAGTCAGTAGTTGGCTTTTTCCCTTTCCCTTTCAGGGTCCCTACTCGTGGTAGGGACCTTTCTTTTTGGTTGAAAAAGGAGTTTTTTTATGGTACATTGGATAATATAAATCATGAAAAACCTTTTTAAAAACATTGCTGTAGTTCTGCTTATCTTTCTGATAATCTCCGGAGTTTTTGCTTTGTTTTCAGAACCCTTTGAAAAAGAAAAGAAAATACCCTTCTCTGAACTGGTAAAGGATGTCAAAGAGGAAAAAGTGAAAAAGATAACGGTCGCAGGATCCGAGCTTGAAATAGAGTACAAAGAGGAAGGAGTCAAGAAATCAAGAAAAGAAACTGAAACTTCTTTGTCTGAATCTTTATTAAATCTCGGAGTAAGCAAAGACAAAATAGACAAGCTGGCTATTGAAACCAAGCCGGAGGGAGGCGCTTGGTCCTGGCTGGGACCCGTATTGATATATGTTCTCCCCCTTCTGCTCTTTGTCGCTTTCTTCTTTCTAATCTTCAGGCAGGCCAGAACGGGAGCCAGCCAGGCCTTAAGCTTTACCAAAGCCAAAGCAAAACTCTTTGGGGCAGGAGGCTCTGCCAAAGAAAAAGTAACTTTTAACGACGTAGCTGATCTGAAAGAAGCGAAAGAAGAATTGAAAGAGATCGTAGATTTTCTTAAAAACCCGCAGAAATACCTAAAAATAGGAGCCAGAATACCAAGAGGAGTCCTTTTAATGGGAGCTGCCGGAACAGGAAAGACCCTGCTTGCGCGCGCTGTAGCCGGAGAAAGCAATGTTCCCTTCTTCTCTATTTCAGGCTCTGAGTTCGTGGAAATGTTTGTAGGAGTTGGTTCAAGCAGAGTCCGGGATCTCTTTGCTACTGCTAAAAAGGCTTCTCCTTCCATTGTCTTTATAGACGAGCTAGATGCCATAGGAAGACACAGGGGGGCAGGCATAGGGGGAGGACATGACGAAAGAGAGCAGACCCTAAATCAGATTTTAACTGAAATGGACGGATTTGAAAGAGGAGCTACAACGATTATTTTAGCGGCAAGTGTTACTGGAGATACACCGGTCTTAGTAAAAAAGAGTAAAGAGTGTAGACTTCTACCCATTTCAAAGGCCATTGACCCATATTACAAAGAAGGAGAAGAAAGAATAGAAAAAAATACTCCTGATCTTGAGGTTTTGGGTTTTAATAAAAAGAAAGTTAAAAAAAGAAGTTGCCCAAATAATCTTTACTTTTCTAACAGTGCCTTTAAGAAGGTTAGAAGTGTTTTCAGACATAAAGTTAACGAAATTTACAAAATTGAATATCCAGGCGGAGAAATTAAGGCTACAGGCAACCATTCTGTTTTTGTAAGAACAACAAAAGGATTAGAAACAAAAGCTGTTTCCAAACTACAGTCGGGCGATATCTTAGTAAACCTTCCTTATAAAGTTAACCGCACCAGTAAGGAAAGGGAGATCAGAGCTCACAAATTTAACCCGGAATTTAATCTTGAACTTTCAGTCTGGCAACCGCTCTTTGAAAAATTCAAAGGAACCGAATTTGCCTATGAGTACGCCTTAGCTCACACTGGAAAGATTTCCCAAACACAGCTGGGGGAAATGCTTGGTTTTTCCCAAAGAACGATTGGCAAGTGGCAACAAGGAATTTGCGGACCCAGAGTTCTATCTAGAAACTACTACCAGCATAAAAATATCTTACCAAAAAAGGTAAAAGTGACCCCAGGTTTAATGCGTCTTTTTGGTTATTATGCAGCTGAGGGTTATGCTAGAAAAGAAGTTGATTTTTGTCTCAACAGGAATGAAAAGAAAAAGGTTGAGGAGATTAAAAAACTAATGAAGAAAAACTTCGGCCTAAAACCAAGCAGAATCAGGCTCAATACTCCCGGAGCTGTAAATATAGTTTATTATTCCGAGCCTCTAGCTGACTTTTTTGGTTATTATTGCGGTAAAGGGGCTAAAAACAAACAGGTACCCCCATTTCTTTTTGAAGCACCCTTTGAATACTTTAGAGAATTTTTTAGAGGATATTTCAAAGGAGATGGACATACAGACAAAAGAAAAAGGGGGGAGGTTACTTCAGTAAGCAAACAGTTGATTTTAGAGCTTAATTGGCTCTTCAGAATGCACGGTTTCAAAAGCTATGTCCATTATTTTCGAACAAAAGAAGGAAGAAAAATCAACAATGGTAAACCTCTTAAGGAAACTATCGCTTGGAGATTAGGTTTTGGAAAAACTCAAAATCCTTTAACAGCAGAAGACACAAGAATAAAGGGGTCTGTTTATAGAACAATCGTTAAAAAAGTTAAAAAGATTCCTTATAACGGTTATGTATATGACTTCTGTGGTTGTGAAAACGAAGCTTTTTTTGGCGGGGAAAGCCCAATTCTTCTTCATAATACCAACAGGCCTGACGTCTTGGATCCAGCCCTTTTAAGACCTGGCAGGTTTGACAGGAAAGTGGTTTTAAGCCTGCCTGATATCAAAGGAAGAGAGCAGATTCTCAAAATACACTGCAGAGAAAAACCCTTGGCCTTAGATGTAAAATTAAGAGAAATAGCTGAAAGAACGCCTGGTTTCTCTGGAGCAGATGTAGCCAATGTGGTTAATGAAGCAGCTCTTCTGGCTGCCAGAAGGAATAAAAACAAGATATACCAGACAGAATTTCTAGAGTCCATTGAAAAAGTAATGCTTGGCCCTGAAAGAAAAAGCTTTATTCTCTCAAAAAAAGAAAAGGAGATTGCAGCTTTTCACGAAGCAGGACACGCTTTAGTTTCTACTTTTCTTCCTGGAGTAGAACCTGTAAGAAAAATCTCTATTGTAGCCAGAGGAATGGCTGCGGGATACACATTAAAAGTGCCCTCGGAAGAAAGAAGTCTTAAAACCAAGACAGAGTTTCTCTCTGAAATAGCCACTCTTTTAGGGGGATATACAGCTGAAAAAATCAAATTCAAGGAAGTAAGCACCGGAGCTGCAAACGATCTCCAGAAAGCTTCTGAAATGGCCAGAAAACTGGTAAAACAGTACGGAATGTCGGCTCTGGGACCCGTTGCCTTCGGTGAAAGAGACGAATTGGTCTTTTTGGGAAAAGAGATTTCAGAACAGAGAAACTACTCTGAAAAAGTGGCTTCCAAAATAGACAAGGAAGTAGACCGGTTTATAAGGGAGGCGGAGAAAAAAGCCGCCAAAACATTAAAGAAAAAGAAGAAGCTTCTCAATAAACTAGCTAAAACTCTTATTGAAAAAGAGACAATAGAGAGAGAAGAGTTTGAAAGCATTGTAAAACCGGTTAAAAAGAAAAAGGCAAGGTCTTTTAAAGGGAAAAAGAAGAAAGTGAAATAATGGGCATGTAGCTCAGTTGGTAAGAGCGCATCTCTTATAAAGATGAGGTTCCTGGGTTCGAGTCCCAGCATGCCCACCAGGGCGGTTAGCTCAGCTGGCTAGAGCGTTTCCTCGACACGGAAGAGGCCACAGGTTCAAGTCCTGTACCGCCCACCAAAACCAGACGTTCCGATTTTTCAGAAATTCCTAATTTCAGGAAGTGTCGCGCTTCGCGCGGCAGAAAACCAAACCGCTCAGGCGAGGCGAGCAGAAAAAGGGGTATGGGGAAAATGAATGCCTGCCTTGCCCTCACTTCAGAAAATCTAATACGGAAAGTGCCTTATTTATATATAGGATTATACCTCCATATTAAGGCGTGGCGCAATAGTTGATAAAGCTGTAATATAGATATAGCTCAAATTTCCAAAAAACTTGGAGAAAACATCAAACTCATACGGCTTCGCCGTAAAATGTCGCAAAGTGACATTTGCCGAGCAATTGATATGGACAGAAGCTATATGAGCGCGATTGAGGGCGGAAAGATTAACGTTACGCTGGCAGTATTGGAAAAGCTCGCCAAGGCGCTTGATGTTTCTGTAGATGAGCTACTGAAATAACTTACACAACCATTATGAAAATTCACCAAATGAAACTTGCTTTGGTTCCGTTTGAAAAAATAGTGCATGGAGAAAAAATCATCGAGTCACGTTTGTACGATGAGAAACGCCAGCAAATAGACATTGGCGACCAAATTGAATTTACTTGCAGCGACAATCCGTTTCAAAAAGTTTTAACTAAAGTGAAAGCGTTGTATCGTTATAAGGATTTCGCAAGCATGTTTTCCGATTTTTCACCATCTTTTTTTGGTGGCGCTTCAAAAGAAGAACTTATAAAAGAAACTGAAACTTTTTATTCAAAAGATGAACAAGCAAGGTACGGTGTGGTTGGTATTAAAATTGAACTTGTAAAGTAAAAGCCCAGCCGACACATGGCCAGTTGGGCTGTTGAAATTTGCGGATCTTCCCCGGGCAGGTTAGACCCGAGCGAACTCGAATACGACGACTCCGAGCTTCTCCTTGTATGTAGGGTAGATCTGCCTCAGGAGTTTAAGTACTTCGTCGCGGGACTTCAAGTCAGGAGCGATGCACTCCCATGGCTTTGTTAGCAACATTTCCTCGAAGGTTTGATACCTTCGGATGTCACTTATCTTCACATCAAAACTTCCAGTGTGGGTCATGAGACGGATGCGCTCGCCAGCCTGGATGCGATTGATCGTATCGTAGCCGACGCGGGCTTCGAGGGTCTTCTTACCCGACTTGATCAGGTCATAAAACCTCCGTTTGACTCTCATCGTTCTCATGGTTGTCTCTCCTATCTCCAAGCTCCACTGTTGCGTAACAACATTGAGATGGTAGCCGGCCGGCATGGCCGCATCCAGTTTCCAACCGAGCCGCTGAAGAGAGATGACCTCCTCTGCGGTCGGATTGATGTGGATGTACAGCTTGTGGCCGTACGACACCAACTGATGAGGGATGTCGATCAGCAATGCCTCAAACGCGACCTGGTTGATTGCGATGAAGGGCATTACCTTAATCGGACTCCCTTTCTTCGGTGTCGCACCGGCCACACCGATGACTCTTCCCGTGCTGTCGGTCGCAACATAGATGAGTTTGTACTTGGTATTGATGTCGAACGTCGCTCTCCGACTGTAGCCATCGAACAGAGCACGCACCCAGTCGTCAGTGATGCCCTCGAACGAACCTTGCAGTTTTTCGAGGAGTAGTCGCTCAACCTGCTCTTTCATCTCTTCGTTGCGCTCATCAAATGGCAACACTGAGACATGGAGCTGGTCAATCGACATGATCTTACTTACCCCGTAGAGAGGCTTATAGAGCATGGTCTCCGTCACACCAGTCTTGTAGTGGCTGCCTGAACTCCCTGCCTTGATGAACCCTTTACGGAGAAAGAACTGAAGTGCGTTGACATTCTGTTCGGCGACCGTACAATAGAGTTGTCTTGCTTGGTGTGTTCTCGCGTAGCTTTCGACATGAGCGAGAAGATGACTCCCCAAACCGTGCTTGCCCTGAAACTCGGGGGCGACGATGAGGGGACTGACCTTGTACGTGGATTGGCGCTTGCCGACCACGTGGATCATGCCAGCACGTTCGCCATTAACTTCGGCGATGAACATTCGCTGTTCGAACGAGAAGAATCCAATACGGTCAATGCCACCGCTGATATGCGCCTCGAAAATTCGTTTGGCATGGGCGCAGTGATCGCCCCCATAGTACGGCTCCAAGGCGTTCTGCATAAGGTTCTCGACCCAAGCGAAGTCGTCTTCGCAGGCTTCTCGAATCATTACATTCGGTTCAGACATTTTTAAATCCTCCTTTGCCGGACCACTACTTCGTATGAAGTATATGTAGCCCGAAGGTTAAGGTGTAAAAGAACAAAACCTTGGGACTATCTCAAGGTCATGCTATATTAGCATTAGTTGATCAGAAAGTCAACATTTCGCATTTAGTTGTAATACCAACGTGATAATGTCAGGGTGTAGCAAAGTAGAAATGTCAGGGTAAGAAAGATAGAATGGGAGTAAAAGTCGCTATTAAAAACCAATTACTCCCACTCTATGAAGTATTTTAACATGTCACAAAAAGAAGTCGATACCTACGCATTTCCCGTATTAGATTTTCTGAAGTGAGGACAAGGCGGGCATTCATTCTCCCCACGCCCCTTTTTCTACTCGCCTCGCCTGAGCGGTTTGATTTTCTGCCGCGCGAAGCGCGACACTTCCTAAAATCAGGAATTTCTGATAAAATGAGTTCAAGCGGAGTTGTATAAATACACATGAAAATAATTTACGAAGACGAGAACGTTTTAGCTATAGACAAGCCGCCAGGAATAACTGTATTTTCAGAAAAAGAAGAAAACACCTTAATAAAAGAAGTAATAAAAGAATATCCTGAGTTAAAGAAAGCAGGAAATCCTCCTAGGTACGGAGCAGTACACAGGTTAGATAAAGACACATCGGGCCTTGTTTTAATA
The DNA here is from genome assembly GCA_964648705.1 of uncultured Candidatus Saccharibacteria bacterium. GTDB lineage: Bacteria > Patescibacteriota > Minisyncoccia > Minisyncoccales > GWA2-38-27 > CAZDXV01. The sequence continues at coordinate 6,975 of CAZYOI010000030.1, forward strand.
GCTAAGAATACTGAGGCCTTGATTTTTTTCCAGAAACAGTTTAAACAAAGAAAGGTAGAGAAGAAATATAAAGGGCTTTTAACAGGAAACTTAAAAAAGGACAAAGGAGAGATAAGAACCTTAATAGGAAGAAACCCCAAAGAAAGAAAAAGACAGAAGGTTTTTCTAAAAGGAGAACCTAACAGCCAGAATTCAAGAGAAGCTGTTACCTTCTTTAAAGTATTAAAAAGATTTAAAGGATATACTTTAGTAGAAGTTTCCATTAAAACAGGAAGGAAGCACCAGATAAGAGTTCATTTTTCCTATTTAGGACATCCTTTGGCAGGAGATAAAAAGTACGGCTTTAAGAACCAGCCCTGTCCAAAAGAATTAAAAAGGCATTTTCTTCATTCTTTTTATCTAAAAATTAAGATGCCGAATGGAGAAGAAAAAGAATTCTTTTCAGATCTTCCTGAAGATTTAGAAAAAACATTAAAAGAATTATGAGCACAAAAACTGAAACATTCAATCAAAGCCAGGTAAAAAAAGACATACCTGATATAAGATCGGGCGATACTGTCCGCATTTACCAAAAAACAGAAGAAAAAGGGAAAGAAAAAAGCCAGATCTTTGAAGGCCTTGTTATAGCTAGAAAACACGGCAAAGGGGTTTCCGGCACAATAACTGTCAGAAGGGTTATTTCAGGAATAGGAGTAGAAAAAATATTCCCTGTTCATTCCCCTGTTATAGAGAAAATAGAAATCATTAAAAGAAGCAGGGTCAAAAGAGCTAAACTATATTTCTTAAGAAAAGCGAAAGGAAAGAGAGGGAAACTAAAGAAAGAAGAGCTTTCTGAAGCTATTGTTTGGGAAGAGCCTAAAGAGAAATCTGAAGAAATTAAAAAAGAGACTTCAGAAGAAACAGAAGAGAAGATTCAAGAAAAAGAAGAAAACCCTCAAAAAGAATCTGCTCCTGAAGAAGAATCTAAAAAAGAAAATTGAAGAAGAATTTTCTAAAAATCAAAAGAGAATAAATAATGCGGGGTAATCAGAAAAATATAAATTACAAAATTAAATGGTCTCCTGAATTTGCTTATGCTA
>CAZYOI010000031.1:0-7702 GCA_964648705.1 uncultured Candidatus Saccharibacteria bacterium
CTTCTTAAATTGCCTCTTATTTGAAACTTTGTTAAACTATTTTAATGATATATATCCTTTTATTTATCCTCGGATTGGTTGTAGGAAGCTTTTTAAATTGCGTAATTTTTAGATTGGAAGAAGGAAAAAGCTTTTTAAAGGGGCGTTCCTTTTGTCCTTTTTGCGGGAAGGTTTTGGGTTTCTGGGATTTAATTCCTCTTTTAAGCTTTCTTTTCTTAAGGGGGAGATGCCGTTATTGTAAAAAGAGAATATCCCGGCAGTATCCCTTGGTTGAGTTGTTTGTCGGAATTATCTTTGTTTTGGTTTTCAGGTATTTCGGTCTCGGAGAGTTTTTCTTTCTGCTTTTGTCCTCTTGTTTTTTGGTAATAATCTTTGTTTTTGATTTAAAGCGCTATATCATCCCGGACAGGATTATCTACCCTGCTGTTTTGATAGCTTTTTTTTACCGTTTGTTTTTTGATTATGGAAGCTGGCATTACTTTCTTTCAGGGCTGGGAGCAGGTTTCTTTTTCCTTTTAATAGTGCTGGTCTCTAAAGGGAAATGGATGGGAGTTGGAGATATTAAGCTGGCTCTTTTTATGGGTTTTCTGCTTGGTTATCCCAATATATTAACAGCTTTGTTTCTTGCTTTTTTAATTGGTGCTATAATAGGAGTAGGGCTGGTTTTGGCAAAAAAGAAAGGAATGAAAAGCGAGGTTCCTTTCGGCCCTTTTCTGGTTTTAGGAACCTTTCTCGCTCTTTTCTGGGGGCCTTTAATAATTGAATGGTATTGGAACCTGTTTAATATTCCTCTTTATTGATGAAAAAAGGATTTACTATAATAGAGTTATTGGTAGTTACAGCTTTGATTGTTATCTTGGCCACTTTGCTTTTGACTAATTACAGGTCTGGTCAGAAACAGCTGGCTTTAGATAGGGTAGCTTCTAAGCTAGCTCAGGATATTAGGAGAGTTCAAGAGATGGCTATGGCAGCTGAAAGCATATCAGGTGAGGTTCCTAAGGGAGGATACGGAATTGAACTGAAAAGAGGTGGAAATTTCTATACCTTGTTTGCTGATAAAGATGGAGAGAAAGATTTTGATGGACAAGAAGAAGAAATAGAAAAAGTTCTTTTAGGTGATGATATTAAGATTACCGATTTAAAACTGGATAGTGAAAATAAAGATTATGCCTTGATTATTTTTATTCCTCCCGCTCCGACTGTAATTTTAAAAGGAAGCGAGGGATCAGAGCTTTTAATAACTTTAGGATTTTCATCAGATCCTGATATAAGTCAGTCTCTAATAGTTAATAAAGCAGGTTTGATAAGTCTATTAGAACTTTCTCCCTCTCCCTCTCCCTCCCCTTCTCCTTCTCCTTCTCCTTCCCCTTCTCCCTCTCCTTCCCCTTCTCCTTCTCCTTCTCCTTCCCCTTCTCCTTCCCCTTCTCCTTCTCCTTCTCCTTCCCCTTCTCCTAGCCCTTCTCCTAGCCCTTCTCCTTCCCCTTCCCCTTCTCCTACAGCTACACTAAGCTCTTAATTAATGAATATTCTTTCTGAATTATAGAAAGATGAATGAATGAGATAAAGATAAGTAACAATATTATCTGCTGAATAAAATTTATTTGAGATATGATTAATGTTAACAATAAAATTAAAAAAGAAAAAGGTTTTACTCTTTTAGAGCTTCTGGTTACTATTTTTATAATAGCCATCGGTTTGATAGGAGCCTATATCATAGCCCAATATCCTCTTTCCCAGATTTCAGTTTCCATGAATCGTCTTAAAGCGGCTTATTTAGCCCAGGAAGGAATTGAAATTGTAAGGAATATTAGGGATACTAACTGGATTGAGAAAGAAGACTGGACAAGAGGTTTAACTCAAGCTATTAACTGTAGAAAAGAAGAGGGAGAAGAAAAGAGATACTGCGAAGCGGATTACGATGATATTTCTCTTGAAGATTTTAATCAGGAGAATGATTCTCCTCGTCTTCTAAAAATCTTAAACAGCGGTTTTTACGGATATTCAGAATCATCTGGCACAGAAACCAAGTTTACAAGGAAGATAAATATTAAAAACCCCTCGGGTGAGGATTATCTGAAAGTGGAAGTCGTAGTAGATTGGTCAGAAAAAGGAAAGGATTATTCTTTTGATCTCCAAGAGAATTTATATAACTACTGGGGAGATTAATTATGTTAAAGGAATATAAAAAAGGATTTACTTTAATAGAGATGCTTATTGTAGCCCTGATTTTTTCTGTTTTAGTGGGAGCTATTATCGGCGTTTTTGTTTCTGTGGTTAGAGTTCAGAGATATACTTTGGCCTCTCAAGCTATGCTAGATCAGACAAGCTACAATATGGAGTATATGAGCAGGCATCTGAGAATGGCAAAGAAGAATGAGGACGAATGCGATTTTATAGAAGAAGTATGTGGATTAGAAGAGCAAAATAATTACTATTATAGTTCAAACTATAATTACTTATGTTTCGCTAATCACAATGAAGAATGTCAGAAATTTGAAAAAGGAGATGATTATTTTAAAAGCTATAATTCGACTGATTACCCTTTAGGATTATCGTTGTTTTCTAATGATCTAACTGTCAACAGTTTTAATGTAGCTTTAAAAGGCGAGGAAGGAGGTGATGGTCTGCAGGCCAGAGCAACCTTTTTTCTCGATATAGAGGGAGATGCCGGAGGATTTACTCCCAGGATGAAAATACAGACAACAGTCTCCCAAAGAGATTTAGACAATTAATCTAACTCTTCTGAAGAAATAAGGGAGAGTTTTAAAAGATGACAGTTTTAATAATAATCTTAGCCGTATTGGCTGTTATAGCTTTTTGGGCTATTTTTGTTTACAACCGCCTTGTTGTTTTAAAAAACAGGACAAAAGAGGCCTGGTCTGACATAGATGTTCAGCTGAAGAGAAGATACAATCTGATTCCTAATCTGGTTGAGACAGTCAAAGGATACGCTTCCCATGAAAGGGGGCTGTTTGAGAAAGTAACAGAGGCAAGATCTAAAGCTATTCAGGCAGGGAACGTTAAAGAGCAGGCAGAAGCAGAGAACGCTCTCTCTTCCACTTTGAAGAGCTTGTTTGCCGTAGCAGAAAACTATCCTGATTTAAAGGCCTCTCAGAACTTCTTGGAGCTTCAGAGAGAATTAAGGGATACGGAAGACAAGATTATGGCGGCCAGAAGGTTTTACAACGGAAATGTGAGGGACTTGAATATTAAAATAGAGAGATTTCCGGAGAAAGTTATAGCTTCTATGTTTAGTTTTGAGAAGATGGATCTCTTTGAAATAGAGGAAGCTGACACCAGAGAGCCCGTTAAGGTTGGCTTTTAGGGCTTTATGGCCACCTTGTACACCCATAAAGAGGGGAATGTAAGGAAGACCTGGCTCTATATCTTTTCTTTTTGCCTCTTGATTATAGCTGTGGGAGCTGCCGTATCCTACATTTTAGAGAGCTGGATTGTTCTGATTGTGGCTGTGGTTTACAGCGTTTCTGTAAGCTCTTTGAGCTACTGGTATTCAGACAAGATAGTTTTAAAGATGGTAAAGTCAAAGCCCGTTGAGAAAAGAGATAACCCCGAGCTTTACAGGACGGTAGAAAACCTCTGTATTACAGCAGGGCTTCCTCTTCCTAAAATATACATAATAGATTCTGCCCAGCCCAACGCTTTTGCTGCAGGCAGGGATCCGAAGCATTCTGTTGTGGTTGTCACCAGAGGCCTTCTTGACAAATTGGAGAGATCCGAACTGGAGGGCGTTATAGCCCATGAATTGTCTCATATCGGCAACAGGGACGCTTTACTTCAGACAGTGGTGGTGGTATTGGTGGGGGTAGTGGTTATGATGAGCTATCTTTTCTGGAGGATAAGCTTTTTTAAGGGAGGTTCTTCTAGCAATAAAAAGGGCGGTTTGGGAGCTGTTCTAATGATAGCAGGGATAGTTCTGATTCTTTTGTCCCCTCTTTTCGCCCAACTGATCAAGCTGGCTGTTTCCCGGAAGAGAGAATATCTGGCTGACGCTTCAGGAGCTCTTTTGACAAGGTATCCCGAGGGTCTGGCCCGGGCTTTGGAAAAGATTTCTAGAGATAAAAGCGTTTTAAGGGGAGCTCGTCCCGCAACAGCCCATTTGTTTACAGCATCTCCTTTAAGGGGGAGGGAGGCTAAAAGCTGGTTTACGGGCCTGTTTTCAACCCATCCTCCTACAGAAAAAAGAGTTAAAGCTTTAAGAGGCATGAAATTATGAAAGAAAAACATTTAATTACAGACATTAAAACAGATAAATTATGTCCTAAATGCAAGATACCTCTCTCAAGCACGATTATCTCCGGAGTAGAAGTTGATTACTGCCCTAAATGCTACGGTTTGTTTTTTGAAGAAGAGGAATTAAGATGGGCCAAAGACGAAAAAGATAAAGAATTAAATTGGCTTGATGTTGATTTATGGAAAGATGAGAATAATTTTAAGGTAGCTTACGGGATAAGGCTGTGTCCCTATTGCAGAGTCCCTCTTTATGAGGTATACTATGGGGACTCCGGCGTGGTAGTTGATGTCTGCAATGTTTGCCGCGGCATCTGGCTGGACAGAGCAGAGTTTAAGAAGATAATTGACTGGCTTGAGAAAGAAAAGGACTATCAGGTTCTAAACAACTACACAGAGAATCTCTTAAAAGAGCTTGGAGAGGTGTTTTGGGGGCCGGAGCCCTTGAGAGAAGAGGTTGGCGACTTTCTGATGGTTTTAAAGATGCTGAGATACAAGTTTTTAGTTCAGCATCCTGTTATTACAGATTTAATATTGGATTTGCCGAGGTAGGGTGACTGAGCGGACGAAAGTGCCAGTTTGGAGTACTGGTGTGGCAGAAATGCTACCGTGGGTTCGAATCCCACCCCTACCGCACTATGGAAGAATTTATATTATTCTTAAAAGTATGGTTCTTGGAGAGCGGCATTAAGATTGCGGTTATTTTAGTTGCAGCCTGGATAATAACCAGAATAGGCAAGGTCTTTATTTCCAGAATAGTAACCAGCCTGGTCAAAGAGAGCGACAGAGCGGTGGGGAAGACAGAGGGGCAGCAGAGAAGAATTAATACTTTAATAAAGGTATTCTATTCTACCAAAAAGTTTGTAATCTGGACCATAGCTTTTCTGACTATTTTGCCTGAGTTTAATATAAATATTGCCCCTTTGTTAGCTGGGGCAGGATTAGCGGGTTTGGCTATTGGAATGGGAGCCAGAAGCTTGATCCAGGACTATTTTTCCGGAATCTTTATTCTTCTTGAAGACCAGTACAGGATAGGAGAAAAAGTAAATGTGGGAGGCAAGGAGGGCAAGGTTTTGGACTTTAACCTGAGAAGGACTGTAATTAAAGACTCCAAAGGAAATATTCATTATATACCCAACGGCCAGACAGCTGTAGTGTCTAATCTATCAAGGAAGTAAAAATGGTTTTGCAAAAGATCCTTCTGATGAAAGGCCTTTTTATTTCTCAGCTAATTGATAATATACTTTTTCATACTCTTCCACCATTCTCTGTTTGCTGAATTTCTTCTCTACTCTTTTCCTGCAGTCCTCTCTGTTGATGCTGTCTATGTCTTTTACGGCTTTTACCGCCTGATCTATGTTTTTTACCACAAACCCTGTTTTATTATCCTCTACGACTTCTTTGGCAGAACCCCTGTCATAAACTATTACAGGGGTGCCCGTAGCCATGGCCTCTGTCATGACCAGGCCAAAGGGTTCTTCCCAGTTGATGGGGTAAAGGCATCCTGTGGCTTGGCCGTAGAAATTAGATAACTGGGCTTGGGAGATTTCCCCTATGTATTTTATATCAGAGTTTAATTCGGGCTTTATCTCTTTATCAAAATACTCCTGATGCTGGGGCTGGATTTGGCCCGCTAGATGTAGCTTAACACCCGCTCTTTTTGCTATTTCTATGGCTTCTTTTGTTCCTTTGGCAGGGCAGATCCTTGCTATCCAGACAAAATGGTCTTTAGGTTTGGGATTGAATTTGAAATGAGAGAGGTCAATTCCGTTGTAGACCACCCAGTTTTTTTTGAATTTAATGGGGGCGTTTTTTCTTTCTGATTCTGAGATAAAAGCCAGATTAAGATCGTCTTTGTAATGTCTGTATATTTCCCATCTGTTATGGTTTTTTCTCGGGATGTTGTGAAGGGTGTGAAGAGTAGGGGTGGATATAAATTGCTGGAAGAATTCCCCCATTATTTCCCAGTGGCAGTGGATAACATCAAACTGTTTCGCTTTCTCAAAGGCCACAGAATGATTGAAAAGATTCCACCAGTAGTCTGTCCAGCTCGCCCCGGAAGAGATTGCTCCTCTTTTGATCAGGGAGACCAGCTTGGCCTTGGTTTTGGAGTTGCCAGGGGCAAACAGGGTTACCTCGTGCCCCCTTTCTACCAGTTCTTCTGTAACAAAAGAAATGATTCTTTCTATGCCCCCGTATTTCTTGGGAGGAATAGAGAACCAGACTGGAGCTATTTGTGCTATTTTTAGTTTCTTCATTCTACTAATTTGTTTATTATTTTTTTATAATCTTCTATCATCTTTTCTATGCTAAAGTGTTTTTCTACTCTTTTCCTGCATTCTTTTCTGTTTATTCTCTCTATATCCTTTATGGCTTTTGCCATCTGGTTTACATTTCTAACAATAAAGCCCGTTTTTCTGTCTTTTACCACTTCAGCTGCTGCTCCTGAGGGATAAGCTATAACCGGAGTGCCGGAGGCCATAGCCTCTGCCATGACTAAGCCGAAGGGCTCTGGCCATTTGATGGGGAAGAGAAAGCCCTTTGCCTTTTTAAAAAGATTGATTCTTTCTTTACCTGTGACCTCGCCTACATACTTTATCTGCTTTTTGTCGATAAGAGGCTTTATTTCCTTTGTAAAGTAGGGCTCTCTTTTTTTACCCCCAGCTAGAATCAGTTTTACATTGGTTTTTTTGGCGGCCAATATAGCGTCTTTTGGGTTTTTATGTTCTCCCAGAGCCCCCATAAAAAGAAAATAGTCTTCGGGTTTCTGGGAGAATTCAAATTCAGAAAGATCTATGCCGTTGTAAACAGTAGCTAAGTAGTTGATGTTGGGAAATCCTTTTCTTTGGGAGTCGGATATAGTTACCAGGTTTGGCTTTTTATAGGAGGCGAAAACCTCGGCTACTTCCTTAAAAATAGGGAGGTGGAGGATGCTGACAACGGGTATCTTAAGATAATTGGTTAAGGGTAAAAAAAGATAGCCTCCCCGGCAGTGGTTGAATACAATGTCAAACTCCTTTTCTCTCTTTATCAGCTCTGCCATTACTTTTGCCATGTAGGCGGATTCAATTCTCAGGGGCCTGGAGGACTCCATAAAGGTGGTGTCAACCTCTCTTTCTGAGATGGTTTTCTTAAAGACCTGGATATAGTCAGCAAAACCCTTGTATTCTCCCGCTCCAAACAGAGTCACCTTAAAGCCCTTTTGGGTCAGGCCTTCTATCATCTGATCAGCTATTCTTTCCGTGCCCCCCTGGCCCTTTGGAGGGACAGAGGTGAAAGGAGGGACGATAATTGCTATTTTTGCTTTTTTGTTCATTTTTCTATTATATCCTATATTTCCGGAAGGTGAAAGTATTGACTTAAGGCAATGAAAATGTTATAATTATATTAGTACAATAGAAGAACATTCAGTCCTCAAATAGGACACCTGCGATAGGTGTTTTTTTGTTTTGTA
>CAZYOI010000032.1:0-7231 GCA_964648705.1 uncultured Candidatus Saccharibacteria bacterium
GGATTAACAACAATCAGATTATCATTATTAGACCTCTTTTCGGGAAGCGGTAGGTTTTGTTTTAAAACTTATTAAACTTGCCTCTTCCCAAGAAGAGGTTTTTTAGTTCTTTGAGAACTTAAGAAAGGAGGAAGGAAATGAAGAACTTCAGAGTGAAAAGCTTTGGAGTGGAGACGAGAGGGACAGAAGGAAAACACTTTCCTTCTGAGGCAAGAATGAAGGTTTTGGTCAATGGAGAGGTTTGTTATGTTGTTGGAGAGGGCAACGGGCCTGTCAACGCCCTGGATGTCGCTCTCAGAAAAGCTCTTTTGCCCGCCTTTTCTTTTTTGAGAGAGGTTTCCCTTGATGACTACCAAGTCTATATCTCAAACGGGAACAAAAGCAGCGGAGCTTCGGTAAAGGTTGTTATCACTTTTTTGAGAAAAGGCAGAAGATGGCTCGCAGAAAGCGTTTCCTCCGATATTATCCATGCCAGCCTGGCTTCTCTTGCCAAGGGATTGGATTGCGCCATTGAAGAATCTTAAAAAACAAAGCCCCTTTATTGGGGCTTTTTCTTATGCTAAATTGAATATGTATGAAAGAGACAGCCAAAAAGATTATACCTTCTTTTTTATTGGGTTTTTACCATTATCTTTTAGCTTTAATGGGCGCCCTTTTTTACCGCTTTCCTTCAGAAAAGCTGACCGTAGTGGGGGTGACAGGCACTAACGGAAAGTCCACCGTGGTAGACTTTATCTCCCGCATTTTTGAAGAAGCGGGCTTTAAAACAGCCTCCCTTTCTTCAATTAAGTTTAAGATAGGAGAGAAAGAGGAAGAAAACAGATTAAAGATGACAATGCCCGGCCGCTTTAAAATACAAAGGTTTTTAAGGAGAGCTCTTAAAGAAGGCTGCAGGTATGCTGTTTTGGAAGTTACCTCAGAGGGCATTAAGCAGCACAGACACCGGTTTATAGATTTTGACGTGGCTGTTCTGACCAATCTGACCCCGGAGCATATAGAGGCTCATGGAGGATTTGAAAAATACAGGGAAGCAAAGCTGGAGCTTTTTGAAAAGACAAAAGGCGTTCATATTTTAAACTTGGAAGATAAAAACAAAGAATATTTTTTAAAAAAGGAAGCTCAAAAGAAATACGGCTTTACCACTCAAAAAGCGGAGGGCGACTTGGAGACAATAAAAGGAGAGGAAATTGAAGAGAAAAAAGACGGTATTTCCTTTAAAGTAAAAAATGTCCCTTTTTCTTTGAAGCTTTTGGGCAGGTTTAACGTTTTAAACGCTTTAGCTTCGGTCTCTGTAGCCAGATCCCAGGATATTTCTTTGGATGTTTGCGCCAGAGCCCTAGAAAAAGCTGAAGGAGTGCCCGGCAGGATGGAGGTCATTTTAAGAAGGCCATTTGCTGTGGTTGTTGATTTCGCTTTTACCCCGGCAGCTCTGGAGAAAGTGTATAGAACTATAAAGAAGACCTTTAATCCTCCTAAAATGATCTGTGTTTTGGGAGCTTGCGGGGGAGGAAGAGACAAATGGAAAAGACCTGTTCTGGGTGAGATAGCCGGCAAATACTGCGAAGAGGTGATTGTTACCAACGAAGATCCCTACGACGAGGATCCAATAAAGATAATAGATCAGGTGGCAGAGAGAACAGAGGCAGAGAAAATACTGGATAGGAGAAAAGCCATTAGAACGGCTTTAAAGAAAGCCCGTTCCAATGATGCGGTTGTTATTACCGGCAAGGGGTCAGAGCCCTTGATGTGCTTGGCCGATGGAAAGAAGATTCCCTGGGATGACAGAAAAGTCGCAAGGGAAGAACTCAAAGCCCTTGACAAAAATTAGGCTTTTTGCTAAAAAGATATTAGTTCTCTTTAAGCTTGAAGGCAGGGCTGAAAAAGGGCCAGATCGTTATCCCCCCAACGGTTTGGCATATCAGCCCTGCCTATTATACTATCTATGGCCCGATAATTCGGGCCTTTTCTTTTTAGCTTGAATTCGGCTAAAATGGAATTGTATGGCCTCAAAAAAAGATTTTAAAAGAATAAAAGAGTATTTATGGGAACTTCCTTCTTCTTTTAAAGAGAGTATGAGAGTTCCGACCAGAGTTTATACCTCAGAGAAGATGCTAGAGGATATTTTTGAAGATAATTCCCTGAATCAGCTTGTTAGTATAGCTGCTTTTCCGGGGATAGTGAAATATTCTTTGGCTATGCCGGATATTCATCAGGGTTACGGCATGCCTATCGGAGGAGTGGCGGCTATCAGTTTTTCAGAGGGCGTAATTTCTCCTTCTGCCATCGGTTTTGATCAGAACTGCGGGGTTAGATTGTTAAAGTCAGAGCATGCCGAAAAAGAGATTAGAACCTATTTGGGGGACTTAGCGGAGAGAATTCAAGAAGAGGTTCCTTCAGGCCTGGGCAAAGGAAGGAAGAGCAAAATGTCTCTCAAAGAGATAGAGAGTGTCTTGGAAGGAGGCGTTCCCTGCTTGGTAAAAGAGGGCTACGGAGAAAAAGAAGATATTGAGAACTGCGAGGAAGAAGGAAGAATGGAAAAAGCAGACGCCTCTCTTGTTTCAGAACATGCTAAAAATAGGGGAAGAGGCCAGCTGGGTACTTTGGGCTCTGGCAACCATTTTTGCGAAATCCAGAAAGTAGAAGAGATTTTTGATGAAGATAAAGCTGAAGCTTTTGGCCTTTTTGAAGGTCAGGTTGCTGTTATGATTCATACAGGAAGCAGGGGCTTGGGGCACCAGAACTGCACAGATTACCTTAAAGAAGCTGAAAAGGCCATGGGAAAGTATGATATTGGGATGCCGGACAAAGAGCTGGCCTGCGTTCCTTTTAACTCCCGGGAAGGAGAAAGGTTTTTCGGAGCTATGTCGGCTGCCTGCAACTACGCCTGGGCCAACAGGCAGATGATAAGCTTTTATGTGAGAAAGGCCTGGGAGGATATTTTAGGCAAAGGAAGATTGTCTCTGCTTTACGATGTGGCTCATAATATAGCTAAGATTGAAGAGCATGAAGTAGACGGCAAAAAGACAAAGCTTATAATCCACAGAAAAGGAGCTACCAGGGCCTTCCCTCCGGGCCATTCCCAGATACCGGAAAGGTACAGGAAAACAGGTCAGCCGGTTTTGATTCCCGGCACTATGGGCACTTCCTCCTATATCTTATCGGGCACAGAAAAATCAAAAGAGGCCTGGCATACTGTCTGCCATGGGGCAGGCAGAACTATGTCCAGGCATCAGGCGAGAAAAAAAGTGAGAGGAGAGGAATTAATTAAAGAAATGAAGGAAAAAGGGATTTTGATTAAATCCCGCTCTATGAAGGGAATAGCAGAAGAAGCTCCTTTGGCTTATAAGGATGTTGATGATGTAGTAGAAGTAGTGGAGAAAGCAGAACTGGCTAAAAAGGTGGCCAGGCTTGTTCCTCTGGCTGTTATTAAGGGGGAATAGGCCTTGATTTTTGCTTCTTTTTGGAATAGACTGTATATATGAGTTTCTTTTTAGTTAAAAGATCTTTGATCTTAACTTCCCCTTTTGAAGTTATTTTTTTGTACCATGGCAAAACTGCCAAAATCCATAAGAAAGCACATAAGGAGAGAGAAGGCCCGCATAAGGAGGGAGGTTTTAGGTCTTGAAAAACAGAAAGAGCTTATCAGTCAATTATACGATAAATTCAAAAAGAAAAATGAAAATAAAGGAAATATTCAATCTAGGTCTTGAGAAAGCTGTAAAAGCTGACTTTAGGGGAGAAGGAGAGATTAAAAAGCTTTTAGAGAGAAAGAAAAAGAAATACGAAAAGATGCCGGACAAAGAGGGTTTTGACAAAGAGCTTCTGGAAAATCCCTACCCCGATTCCAGGATTCTTAATGTTGCAGAAGATAAGGAGATCAAGAAAGTTATGGTGGGCATTGATATAGAGCCTGCTGAAATTTTATTGGCTAAAGAGCTGGGAAACGTTGACTTGGTCATCTCCCATCATCCTGCAGGCAAGGGTCTGGCTCATCTGGCGGAAGTAATGGATCTTCAGTGCGATGTTTTAAACCAGTACGGTCTGCCTATTAATATAGCAGAGAAAATGATGAAAGAAAGGATTTCAGAGGTGGCAAGAGGGGTTAACGCCGCTAATCACCAGAGAACTGTGGACACGGCTAGATTGCTGGGTTTTAATTTAATGTGCCTCCATACTGTATGCGACAACCTGGCAGCTGATTTTCTTAAAAAGAAAATAGAAGGAGAAGATCTTCCCAGAGTAGAAGATTTAATTAACCTCTTAAGAGAGATTCCGGAGTATAAAGAGGCAGGAAAAATAGGAGCGGGGCCTAAAATATTTGTAGGAGAGAAAGAAAACAGGACGGGCAAGATAGCTTTGACAGAGATTACCGGAGGGACAGAGGGCTCCCCTAAACTTTACGAGAAAATGTCCCAGGCGGGCATTGGAACCGTGGTGGGCATGCACATGTCAGAAGAGCACAAAAAAGAAGCTGACTCTGCCTCTCTTAATGTTGTAATAGCAGGCCATATGTCTTCTGATTCTCTGGGGGTGAATTTGTTTCTCGATGAGCTTGAAAAACAGGGAATAGAAATAGTTCCCTGTTCCGGCTTTACAAGGATTTCAAGGATTTAACCATATACTCGTCTTTAAGTTTATAGCCAAGTTTTCTGTAATATTCTCTTACTCCTATTCCCGATATTACAGCCATTTTCTTCTTTCCAGACTTTCTTGCTATTTTTTCCGATTCTTTTATCAGTTTTTTTCCGAGTCCTTTATGCTGGGGGGAAACAGCTTTGTCTTTGAGAGGATGCATTCTGCCGTAAGTATGGACTTCTCTGATTATGGCAGAATCTTCTAGAACCGGAAGAAAAGTTTGAGAAGGAATTCTTAGCCTTAAGAGGCTGTAAAGGCGGGTTCTTTCTTTGTTCTCGCAGCTTAAGAATATTTCTTTCCCTTTGGAAGCTTTATATTCCTCTCTGAAAAGATAAAGCTTTTCTTTGGGATTGTAGTTTTCTTTTACTTCCCTGCATCTTATGCAACGGCACCTCCAGCCTTTAATCTCTTTCTGGATAATCTGCCTCAAGTTTGATATCTTAGTGGGGCCTTCTGCTATATTGAAGGAGGGGATGTCTCTTATTAACCTTTCTATTCTGACATAATAAGGCATAACCCTCTTTATATCTTTTAAAAGCTTCTTTAACTCTTTTTCTGTATAGGGTTTGTATTTATTGTTTCTCCAGAGCTTGTATAATTCTGTTCCTTTTATTATGGCTACGGGATAGATTTTAAGAAAATCAGGCTGGAAATCAGGATTTTTGAAAAGCTCTTTGAACATCTTTTTGTCTTTTTGGAGATTAGATCCATAGAGATTGGGCATCATCTGATAGGAAACTTTAAAACCCGCCTCCTTCAACAATCTTGTAGCTTCTATAGTTTCTTCTGGGCCGTGCCCTCTTTTGTTTATTTTTAAAATCTTCCCGTATATTGTCTGCACGCCCAGCTCTACTTTGGTAACGCCCAGCTTTCTCAATCTTTTTATCTCTTCTTTGTCAATATAGTCGGGCCTGGTTTCAATGCTTATTCCTATTATCCTCTGTTTTGCTTTTTCATTCCTTTTTTGAGCTCCTTTTAATGTTTTTGATTTCTTTTTGTTGGCAGCTTCAAAGCAGTTTCTGATAAAATATGTCTGGTATCTTTTAGGATAATAAGACCAGGTGGCCCCTATTATCCTTAATTCTATTTTGTCTGTGGGATGCCCTGCTTCTTTAAGGGCTCTTATTCTGTTTTTCACCTGGGAATAAGGATCAAAACTGTTTAAGACAGCTCTCATTACAGCCGGTTCTTTTTCCAGATAGCTTTTGGGTATTCCTTTCTGGCTTGGGCAGTAGATGCACTTTCCGGGGCAGGGGTAGGGCTTGGTTAAAACAGAGACCACCACTATGCCGGACAAAGATCTTACTTTTCTTTTTATAAGGATATTCTCTAGTTTTTGGCTCTTTTTTATCCTTTTGTTTTTGGCTAAATTATGATAAGCTTTTAGTAGCTCGACATTGGAAAAAGTCTTAGTCTTAAACTTTTTTGCTATCTTTCTTTTGGCCTCATCTAAAGAACCTGCGTCTTCGGGGCTCAGCTTAATCAACTCTTTTATTATTTCCTCTTTCATGGATAAAGAATACGCTAAATGCTTGCTAAACAAGGTACGAGAGGATTATAACTTAATTTCGGGGGACTTTTCAAGGACAAGGAGATACCCCTGGCCTGAAATTAAGTTTTTATTCGATTATGCGAAAAAAGGGGATAAAGTTCTTGATTTGGGGTGCGGGAACGGGAGATTCTGCCAGTTTCTAAAAGGGACAGATTATACAGGGGCGGACATTTCTTCAGGATTGATAAAAGAAGCTAAAAAGAGGCATCCTAAATTGGAATTTATTGAAGCTGACGCCTTGAATCTTCCCTTTTCTGATAATTCTTTCGATGTGGTTTTGAGCATAGCTGTTTTGCATCATATTCCTTCAAAGGAACTGAGAATAAGATTTTTAAAGGAAGCTAGAAGAGTATTGAAAGAGAAAGGAAAGATTATTATAACTGTCTGGAAGTTTCACAGGAAAAAAGACAGGTTTCTACTTTTAAAGTACACTATTTTGAAGATATTGGGAAAAACCAGATTAGATTTTAAAGATATTTTAGAGCCCTGGGGGAAGAAGACTGAAAGATACTATCATTGGTTCTCCAAAAGAGAATTGGTAAAATTAGCAGAAGAAGCGGGCTTTAAGGCAAAGGGATCTGGTTTTACTAAGAAAAAGAATAGAGAAAATATTTATTTAGTAGCTGAGAAATAAAAGGTAGGGTGTCGGAGTCTGGCTTAACGAGGTGGTTTCGAAAACCACTATGGCTGTAAAGCCATCGGAGGTTCGAATCCTCCCCCTACCGCCGAAGTTTACTTTTTGATTTTGAGAAGAGTTTTCGTTCAAAAGATATTACTTTTATTATTTTTTTGAGGTGGTAAAATAAACTAATGGGCAAGTCTCAACTAGGACAATTTTTTACCACTAATTCAGATTATATACTCCAAAGTTTGGGGAAGTTTGTAAGAGGAAAAGAAATAGTAGATCCTTTTGCGGGAGGACAGGATTTGTTTTCTTGGGCAAAGAAACACAGGTGTAAGAACATTACTGGATTTGATTATGATAAGAAATATGTTGATGGTAAGAGTATTTTTTATAACGATTCAATTAATTTTCCGAGAGAG
>CAZYOI010000033.1:0-7131 GCA_964648705.1 uncultured Candidatus Saccharibacteria bacterium
TGCAAGTGTAAGAGCAGTGATGCTCTAAGCTGAGCAGTACTAATAAATCATTTTTACTTTCTTTTGTTTTAAAAAGAAAGCGCTTGGCTAACAATTAATAGTTGTAATTCTTATTCAGGGTTGTGAATACTATAAGGGGGCTATACTGGAGGTGCTCCACCTGTTCCCATTTCGAACACAGAAGTGAAATCCTCCGAGGCCGATGATAGTCCTTTGGGCTAAAGTAGGTAGCCCCCCTATAGTGCTCACAACCTTTTTATTTTGCTCCTTTAATCTGTCTTGAATTTAAGGTAAAATAGCTAATGATGAGGACTGACCTTAAAAAGAGAGCAAAAACAAGGAAGATAATAGTCGGATTTTTGGCTGTTGTTTTGATTCTTGTCTTTTTAAACATTTTTAATAAAGAGGTAAGATCTTTCTTTTATTGCGTTTCCTCTCCCTTGCAGAGGGTTTTTTGGCGATGGGGAGATGGAAGCTCTGACTTTTTTGTAGGCTTTATTAAAAGAGGGGAGATAGAAAAAGAAAAAGAGAATCTTAAAAAAGAAAACCAGAAGCTGATGTCCGAAATAATCTATCTAGAGTCTGTTAAAGAGGAAAACAAGGTCCTTAGAGAAGCTTTGGATTTGGATCTTAAAAAAGAATTCAACCTTTCTGTAGTCCAAATAATAGCAAAAGATCTTTCAGAGAACACTGTTTTAATAGACAAAGGGTCAGAAAGCGGCCTTTCTCCGGATATGCCGGTTTTAACTTCAGAAAAGATTCTAGCCGGAAAGATCAGCGAGGTTTATGATAATTTTTCTAAAGTGACTCTTCTTTCCCATGAAAAAAGCAAGTTTGGAGCTAAAATAAAGGGAAAGGATATTACAGGCGTTGCCAAGGGAGAAGGGGGGGCTCTTTTGCTCGACTTTATTCCGAAAGACAAAGAAATATCAATAGGGGACAGCGTTGTTACGGCGGGTCTGGAGAAAAGCTTCCCGCCCAATCTTCTTGTCGGAAGGGTTTCTGGCGTTGAAAAAGAGGATGTTGAGAGCGTTCAGAAAGCTTTTATTGAGATGAGCTTTAATCTGGATAGAAACCCCTATCTATTCGTAATTAAAAACTTTTAATGAAGACAGTTCTGCCTGCCATAATAGCCTTGTACTTTCTGACCTTGTTTCAGACAAGCTTCCTGGTTCATTATCAGATAGCGGGCTATACCTTGAATCTGGTGCTGGTTTTCATCATCCTTTGGAACCTTATGGAAGACTGGAAAAGCTTAAGAGGAATCTTTCTCTCTTTGTCAGGAGGACTGTTTTTAGACATATTTTCCAGCCATATTATAGGCTTTAATGTCTTGATTCTGGTTTTGATTTCTCTAGCTGTAAAAGTCATTCTTAAAAGATATGTGGGTTTCTCATTCAAACTTTAAAAAGAAAATCAAGAGAAAGTTCAAACAGGATATAGAGCCTCACGAGGTTTTCCTGGATAAACTCTCTCAAAAAGATAAGGGCGACCGATACAGCGATAAAATAGAGGTTCCCTTGTCCGGTAAAATATTGAAGGGTTTTCTGGTCGCTGTCTTTATTGTTTTTCTGGTTCTTTTTTTAAAAACCTTTCAGTTTCAAGTTCTGGACAAAGAAGAGTATTCTGCTCTGGCTGAAGGAAATAAATTTGCCTTCCATTCTATAAAAGCTGCCAGAGGAGTTATTTATGACATCAAGGGAGAGCAGATAGTCTTCAACGAGCCCAGTTTTAATCTTGTTTACATCAAAAAAGAAGATCTTTCAGAAAAAGAGAGGGAAAAGGACTTTCTGGAGATATCAAAAATTACAGATTTGAGCTTGGAGGAGATAAAAGAAAAGACTAAAGAAGTCCTGATTTTAAGAGATATTGATCAGGAGCTTTTAATATCTCTTGAGACAAGGACAGAAGAATTTGAAGAATTTAAGGTGGAAAAAAGAGCTCAAAGAGAATACAAAGACGGAGAAATCTTCTCCCATGTTATAGGATATATGGGAAAGATAACCTCGGAGGATTTAAAAGGAGATTCTAAAAGTTATTCTCTCTTGGATTTTACCGGAAGAAGCGGCATTGAAAAGCAATACGAAAAAGAATTAAAGAAGAAATCAGGCAAACTTAGAATAGAAAGGGATGTTTCCGGAAATGTTCTCTCAAAAGAGGTAGTTTCTTTTGCAGAGTCCGGAAAGAGCTTAAAGCTCTGGCTAGACGCTGATCTCCAAAGGAGAATATACCGCGCTTTAGAGAAGAAACTTGAAGAAATAGGAGCTTCTAAAGCGGTAGCTGTAGCTTTAAACCCCGGCAGCGGGGGAGTGATGAGTCTGGTCAGCATTCCGAGTTTTGACAATAATCTTTTCTCCAAAACAGAAGAGAATTCAGAGGAGATATCAGAGCTTCTTTCCCAAAAAGAAAATCCTCTTTTTAACAGAGCTATTTCTGGGAAATACGCTACGGGCTCTACTATCAAGCCCTTGGTTGCTCTGGCTGCTTTAGAAGAAGGAATTATCGGCGACAAAGAAACTATTAACTGCACAGGTAAAATCACCATACCTCATAGATATGATCCTGAAATTACCTATGAATACCAAGATTGGAGTGTTCACGGCTTGACTGATCTCAGAAAAGCGATTGCTGAATCCTGCAACGTGTACTTCTACACTATCGGCGGAGGATATGAAGACCAGGAGGGTCTCGGACCTTCAAAGATAAAAGAGTATCTGGAGCTTTTCGGATGGGGGAGCAAGACAGGAATTGACACGCCGGGAGAGAAAGAAGGCTTTATCCCTTCTCCTTCCTGGAAAAAAGAGGCAAAAGGAGAGGGATGGTGGGACGGAGATACCTATAACCTCTCCATAGGCCAGGGAGATATAGGGGTTACTCCTCTTCAGGTGGCAGCCTCTTTTGCAGCTATAGCCAATGGAGGCACTCTCTACAAGCCCCAGATTGTAAAAGAAGTGATGCCGGGCGGGGAAATAGGAGCTGTGGTTTTGGGCCGGGAACTGGGAAATCAGGAGAATTTCAAGGCTGTCAGAGAGGGAATGAGGAAAGCTGTCACCGGCATAGGAGTCCCCCAGGCCTCTTCTGTTATACTGAATTCTCTTCCTGTTTCAGCTGCAGCTAAGACAGGAACGGCTCAGACCCCCTTGGAGAATTATTACCACAACTGGGTAACGGTTTTCGCGCCCTATGACGACCCGGAAATCGTGCTTACTGTTATGATAGAAAACGTAAAAGACGTTCAGGCAGCCGTCCTGCCCGTAGCAAAAGAAGTTTTAAGCTATTATTTTAAAGACCATGAGTAATCTTTTAACAGAAGAAGGGCTTAAAAAGCTGAAAGAGGAACTGAAATACCTTAAAACCGATAAAAGAAGGGAGGTTTCAGAAAGATTGAAAGAAGCTATTTCTCACGGAGATCTTTCAGAAAACGCAGCTTACGAAGAGGCAAAAGAAGCCCAGTCTTTTTTAGAAGGAAGAATAAGGGAACTGGAGAATACGATAAATTCAGCTGAAATTATTGAAAAGAAAAAAGACGGCAGAGTTAATATCGGCTCAAAGGTTCTTCTGAAAGACGGAAGAGGAGAAGAGGAAGAATACACCATTACAGGATCAGCTGAGGCCGATCCTCTGAGGGGAATGATTTCTTCTGATTCGCCCCTTGGGAAAAAGCTAATAGGAAAGAAAGTTTCAGACAAAGTGGATGTTAATACTCCCGGAGGAAAAATAAGCTACGAAATTCTTAAAATAAGCTAAGCTTTTTTCGATATTCTTAAAATAGAATAAATTGTGCTATAATTCAATTATGAAAGGTAAAAAAGCCAGGGTAAGATTTGCTCCTTCTCCTACCGGATTTTTACATATAGGATCTGCCAGGACAGCTCTTTTCAATTATCTCTTTTCAAAAAAAAGAGAGGGAGTTTTTGTCTTAAGAATAGAGGATACTGACAGAGAAAGATCGGAAAAGCGGTTTGAAGAGGATATAAAGGAGAATTTAAAATGGCTTGGACTGGAATGGAACGAAGAATACAAGCAAAGCCAGAGAAGCAATCTCTACGAAGAGTACCTCAAAAAGCTTTTAGAGGAGAATAAGGCCTATTACTGCTTCTGCTCTAAAGAAGAGCTTGAAGCCCAGAAACAGGATCAGATAAGCAGGGGAGTGGCTCCAAAATACAGCGGCAAGTGCGCCAAGCTTTCTGAAAAAGAAATAGAAGAAAACCTTAAGAAAGGAAAGGATTATGTTATCAGATTCAAGGTTCCGGCGGAAAAGGTGAAGATAAAGGACTTAATAAGGGGAGAGGTGGAGTTTGATACGGGTCTGATAGGGGACATCGTTATAGCCAAAAACCTAAAAACCCCTTTGTATAACTTTGCCGCTGCGATAGACGACTACAAAATGGGCATAACCCATGTTATCCGGGGAGAAGACCATCTTTCCAATACCCCCAAGCAGATTCTTCTTCAAAAGGCTCTGCGCTTTCCTCATCCGGAATACGCCCATCTTCCTTTGATTCTGGGACCCGACAAAAGCAAGCTTAGCAAAAGGCACGGAGCTGTTTCTGTTTTAAAGTACAGAGAGGAAGGATATCTTCCGGAGGCTGTTATAAACTTTCTGGCTCTTTTGGGATGGAATCCCGGCACGGAAAGAGAAATATACTCTTTGAATTCTCTGGTTAAGGACTTCTCTCTGGAGAAAGTTCAGAAATCAGGCGCTGTGTTTAATTTTAAAAAACTGGACTCTTTAAACTCCTTTTACATCAGGCAGAAAACGCCGGAAAAGATAACAGCTCTCTGTCTTCCTTACCTTATAGCAGAAGGGCTGATCAGCCCTGAATTTGAAACCCAGGAGAGAATACCCAGTTTAACAGGCTATTTTGGAAGGGAAATAGTTCAGAAAAGCTTTATTATAAAAGAAACTGAAAAAAAGATAACCTTTGAACGCTTAAAAAAGATAGTATCAATATATCAAGAGAGACTGGTTAAGCTTTCTGAAATAACAGAGCTGACAGGATTCTTTTTTAAAGAGAAAATAGAATATAAAAAAGATCTCTTAAAATGGAAAGATATGACAGACAAAGAGCTTGAGGCCTCTCTTGACAAAACAAAAGTATTATTGTCTAAAATTGAAGACTGGAACAAGGAGAATCTAGAGAAGATTATGGCAGAGGAAGCCAAAAACTTCGCTTTAAACCTTAAGGGGTCTAAAAATAGGGGATACCTCCTTTGGCCTTTAAGGGTGGCTTTAACGGGGCAGGAAGCTTCGGCCGGCCCCTTTGAGATAGCAGAGATTTTAGGAAAGGAGAAAAGCTTAAAGAGGGTAGGGGAGGCCTTTAAAAGAATATGAAAAAAGCCGTCTTTTTGTTTTTGATAATGATACCCCTTATTTCTTTCGCTCAGCTCCAAGCTCCGGAGGATTTTGAAGAAGCCAAGGGGTTCGGAGTGAAGTTTTTAGAATTAATGCCCAGAGCGGCGAAAGAGGGGACCAGAGCTTTTATCTTCCAGCTGAAAAGAATCTGGAGCTCTTATCTGACGCCTCTCTTTAAATGGATCTGGTCTCTCTTGGAAACAGAGGTTGAAGAAAGAAAACCCCTTATTAAAGAGGAGTTCGAAAAAGAGAAAGAAGAAATGAAGCAGGAGATCCCCAAAGCGGGAAGGTCTGTCTGGGAAAGGTTTAAGGATTTAGTAAAATAGCTCTTTTAAAAGGAGAAAGCCATGGATGTCTACGACATAGGAATGATTATCGGCGGTGCGGTTATTTTGGCAATTCTCATTGCTATTTTTATAGAAAAGAAAAAAGCCTGAAAAGTTCAGGCTTTTATTTTGCGGAGGGGTTGACAGGCCCTGGGGGAGGGCTTATTATAGAAGTAGTAGATGTCGGACAATAGTCCTTAACAGGCATTTTAAGAGGGTTAAGAGAACGCCCCTACTATTATGAAAAAATCAAAAAAACCGATAATAGATCACATTAACGACTTTTTAGATTACTGCGAAGTAGAAAAAGGCTTGTCCGAGAATACTCAAAGAGATTATAAGAAATATCTCCAGAAGTTTATTTACTGGCTTAAGAATACAAATAAGGAAAACCTTAAACCTCACGAGCTTACTCCGGACCAGGTCTGGAATTATCGTTTATTTTTATCAAGATATAAGAGCGCCAAAGGCAAAGGATTAAAGAAGATAACTCAAAACTACTATTTAATCGCTCTCAGAGCCCTTTTAAGCTATTTTTCAGCCAGAGATATACAATCACTCCCCTCTGATAAAATCTCTCTTCCAAAGGACGCTAAAAGGGAAAAAACTGTAAAATTCCTCAAATTGGAGCAAATTAAGAAGCTTTTAGAGGCTCCTGATATTAACAATAAGCAAGGGATAAGAGATAGAGCTATTTTGGAAACATTATTCTCCACCGGCTTGAGAATAGCAGAACTTGTTTCTCTTAACAGAGATCAGTTTCAAAATATAGGCAATAAAAAAGATTTTGAATTAAGCGTTATTGGCAAAGGAGATCATCCGAGAGTCGTTTATTTTTCAGAAAGAGCTTTGTTTTGGATTAAGAAGTATTTAGATACTAGGAAAGACAAAGAAAAACCTTTATTTATAAGGTATTCGGGAAGAAAGGACGCTGACCTCCGATTGACTGCCAGAACTATTGAAAGAATAGTTAAAAGAATGGCTGTAAAAGCGGGTATTCCTCTATTTACAACGCCTCATGTTCTGCGTCATTCTATGGCCACAGACCTTCTAAGCAAAGGGGTGGATTTAAGGACTATACAGGAATTCCTGGGCCACAGAAGCATTACCAGCACCCAAATATACACTCATGTGACTAATAAGCGCTTGAGAGATATACACCGTAAATATCACAGTCTAGAATAGATGTCGCACAATAATAAAGCCCCTTGATGTTGTCTCAAGGGGCTCCCCTGCTGAAGGTTCCTGGATTCAACTCTTTGTCCTAGTTGGCAAAGAGCTGGATGTCGGGGCCGGCGATCACTTCATAATGAACGACCAACGACGACTGCTGCGATAAATCATGTGTCATCACCTCCTTTCAAAGGCCTTTCTGAGGGTTTTTGTCTCCCCTACTCCGAGACCCTGCCTTAAAAGAACTGATTACTAATATTGTATCATATTATTAAA
>CAZYOI010000034.1:0-6626 GCA_964648705.1 uncultured Candidatus Saccharibacteria bacterium
CTCCATGCCAGATATAGATCTGGACTTTACAGACAGAAGAAGAGACGAGGTTATAGAATATGTAGCCCAAAAATACGGCAGGGACAGAGTGGCCCAGATTATTACCTTCGGAACTATGGCCTCCAGAGCCGTCATCAGAGATGTAGGAAGAGCTCTGGGCTACACCTACAGCTACTGCGACCAAATAGCTAAAATGATACCCTTTGGCTCAAGCTTAAGCGAAACTATCAATGATGTTTCAGAGTTCAGAAAAATATACAAAACAGATGAAGAGGCCAAAAGGCTTATTGATTTGGCCAAAAAACTGGAGGGAGTAGTCAGGCACGCCTCCACCCATGCCTGCGGAGTGGTAATTTCAGAAGAGCCCCTGGTCAAAGAAGTGCCTCTTCAGCATCCGACCCAGAACGACCAAAGCATAGTCACCCAGTACGAAATGCACGCTATAGAGGATCTGGGATTATTAAAAATGGACTTTCTGGGTCTGAAAAACCTGACTATTATAGAGGATACTCTGGCCAGGATTTATGTTGTCAGAGAAGGAAAGAAGATAGATCTAGAAAGCATACCGACAGACGATCAAAAAACCTACAAGCTCTTGCAGGAGGGCAAAACGGCCGGAATCTTCCAGCTGGAGGGACAGGGCCTTACCCGTTATCTGAAATCTTTAAAACCGACAGAGTTTGAGGATCTGGTAACTATGATAGCTCTCTACAGACCGGGCCCAATGGAGCTTATCCCAAGCTATATCAAAAGAAAACACGGAAAAGAAAAGGTGGATTACATCCATCCAAAACTGGAGCCGATACTGAAAAACACCTACGGCATTATGATCTTCCAAGAGCAGCTCATGCAGATGGCCAGGGAAGTAGCCGGCTTTTCTCTGTCGGAAGCGGACATATTGAGAAAAGCGGTGGGGAAAAAGATAAAAAGCCTGCTCCACAGCCAGGAAAAAAAGTTTATCAAAGGAGTTATGGACAACGGCGTAGAAAAAAAAGTAGCAGAAAAGCTCTGGCAATGGATACTTCCCTTCGCCAGGTACGGCTTTAATAAGTGCTTGACCGGAGAAACTAAAATATTCAATTCAAAGGGAGAAAGCAAAACTATAGAAGAATTGTATAAAGAAAAGGGCAGATCAGTAATCTCTTTAACAGATAATCTAAAACTAAAGCCCGGAAAAATATCAAAAATTACCAAAAACGGGGTAAAACCGGTATATGAAATAACCACTAAGTCAGGAAGAAAAATCCAAGCGACCAAAGAACATCGCTTCTTTACTGAAAAAGGATGGGAAAGACTGGAAAGTTTGAAAGAAAAAGAGAAAGTGGCCTTAGCCAGACGCTGGCCTGTCAGAAAATCAAACATTAAGTGGCCGGAGCATCGGCTTGCTCTGCTAGGATATGTTATCAGCGAAGGAAATACCTGCCACCCTCACAGTTTCTACCTTTATACAAACTCGGAAGAAGAGCTGAAAGAATATACAGAAACTTTAGAAAAATTCAAAAACACCAAAGCCACGGTATCAAAAAGAGAAAGGAAAGGAAGAGTTAGATATTCTGTCTATGCCGGACGGGTCAATCTTAAAGAAAAGTCGGAAGCGGTTGAATGGATAATGGAAGAATTGGGTTTGAAATACAAAAAGGCAACCCAAAAAGCATTGCCCGAAGATGTTTTCCTCTTAGAAAACGAACAGATCAGCCTTCTCTTAGGAAAAATGTGGAACGGAGACGGATGTATCTCCCCCAGAAAAAATGGAGAGTCAATATACTACGCCACTTCTTCTGAAAAACTAGCGACCCAAGTCCAAAACCTTCTCTTAAGACTGGGCATTTTTTCCAAAATACACAAGAAGAAATTCAACTATAGAAAAAAGTTTAAAACCGGCTGGACTGTTAATTTCAGCCGATACGACAATATAATAAGGTTCGCTGAAAATGTTCATCCTTACCTTGTCGGCAAGAGAAAACGGGGATTAGAAGAAATACTCTCTCAGCATCCTATTATAAACGGCAACTATAAAAACAAGCTGTTCGCCAGAGGAACTCTTGATACGGTGCCGGTCAATCTGACAAGAAATGAAATAAGGACCGCCTGCCAGGAATCAGGTAATTCAATGAGAGCTGTCGCCAGAGAAGCAGAAGTTTCCTATAGATTGTTTTATCTTGATCCCAAAAAACAAGGATACCAAAGAGAAACGCTAAATAAAATTGCCGGCACCTTAAAATCAGAAAAACTAACAAACCTAGCTCAATCCGACATCTACTGGGACAGAATAAAATCAATAAAGTATAAAGGCAGAAAAGAAACTTATGATCTGACCATCGAAAAAAACCACAACTTTTTGGCAAACGGCTTTATCGTTCATAATTCCCATTCTGCGGCTTACGCCACTATAGCCTATCAGACAGCCTATCTCAAAGCCCATTACCCTGTAGAGTTTATGGCTTCCCTTTTAACTTCTGAAAGAAACGATATAGAAAAAATAGCCTATCTTATTGAAGAGTGCAAGAAAATGGACATTGAAGTCCTGCCTCCTGATATAAATGAGAGTTTAAAAAACTTTACAGTAGTGCCGGAGGAAAACAAAATACGCTTCGGCTTATGGGCTATAAAGAACGTGGGAGAGAATGTAATCGACGCTATCGTCAAAGAAAAGAAAGAGAACGGCCAGTTCAAGTCAATCGGCGACTTTGTAGAAAGAGTAAGCTCAAAAGATTTAAATAAAAGGTCTCTGGAGAGCTTAATAAAGGTCGGGGCCTTTGACAAGCTCGGAGAAAGAAACGAACTTCTTTCCAATATGGAAAGGC
Source organism: uncultured Candidatus Saccharibacteria bacterium (assembly GCA_964648705.1). Taxonomy (GTDB): domain Bacteria; phylum Patescibacteriota; class Minisyncoccia; order Minisyncoccales; family GWA2-38-27; genus CAZDXV01. The sequence continues at coordinate 2,805 of CAZYOI010000034.1, forward strand.
TGCTGGAGGCCTCTAGAGAGAACCAGAAAAACAAAGCCAACGGCCAAAAAGGCCTTTTTGAGGGACAGTATTTCAGCTCGGATATAAGGATGGAAAGATGCGATCCGGCCAAAAACCGCGATAAGCTAAACTGGGAAAAAGAGCTGCTCGGCCTCTATATCACCTCTCATCCTTTGGAGAATTATAGAAACGTTCTCCGAACAAAAGCTTTCTCTATTTCCAAAATATCCCCTAATTTGGTAAATAGGAGGGTGAGGATAGGCGGGGTAATCTCTGACATCAAGAAGATTCTCACCAAAAACGGAAACCCTATGCTTTTTATCAAAGTAGAAGACCTGACCAGCAAGATAGAAGTGGTGGTCTTTCCCAACCTTATTCAGAAAAACCCGGCTGTCTTCCAAAACAATAAAATAGTTTTAATATCAGGCAGAATAGACAATAGAAAAGGAGACACAAAGGTAGTAGCAGAAAGCGCAGAGGAGTTAATAACAGAAGCTTAATGTGCTAGAATAAAATATGGTAAAAATAGAAACAATCAGGCATTCTTTAGCCCATATTTTAGCTCAGGCTGTAAAGGAAAAATATCCCGAGGCAAAACTGGGAACGGGTCCTGCCATAGAGGACGGTTTTTATTATGATTTTGACTTCAAAGAGAATATTTCAGAAGAAGACCTCGAAAAAATAGAAAAGAGGATGAAAGAGATAATAAAAGAAAATATCTCTTTTAAAAAAGAAAAGGTTTCCAAAAAGAAAGCTAAAGAGATTTTCAAAAAAGAGCCCTATAAGCTGGAACTAATAAAGGAAATAAAGAATATCGCCGTTTATAAAAGCGGAGATTTTACAGACCTTTGCTCAGGCCCCCATGTAAAGTCAACAAAAGAAATAGATCCTAAAGGGTTTAAACTTACTAAAATAGCCGGGGCCTACTGGAAAGGAGACGAGAAAAACAAGATGCTCACCCGTATCTACGGAGCGGCTTTCAAGAACAAAAAGAAACTCAAAGAACATCTTGAAAGAATAGAAAGGGCTGAAAAAAGAGACCACAGGAAACTAGGCCGGAAACTGGAAATATTTCTTTTAGACGAAGAAGTAGGAGCAGGCCTCCCTATCTGGCTTCCCAAGGGAGCTGTCTTGAGAAGCGCAATAGAAAACTATCTGAAAGAAAAACTGACAGAGCAGGGGTACAGCTGGCTTTACACCCCCCATATCGGCAAGCTGGATTTATGGAAAAAATCAGGACACTGGAACTTCTACAGGGAAAACCTTTACTCTCCCATTAAAATAGAAGGGGAAGAATACCTCTTAAAGCCAATGAACTGCCCTTTTCATGTCAAGGTTTACAACTCTAAAATCAGAAGCTACAGAGACCTCCCCGTATACTTAGCCGAACTGGGAACTGTCTACAGGTACGAGAGATCAGGCACTCTTCACGGATTAACCAGGGTGAGGGGGTTTACCCAGGATGACGCTCATGTTATCTGCGCCCCGGAACAGATAAAAAAAGAAGTAGAAAAACTGGTAAAACACGGAATCGGCATCCTCAAAGATTTCGGCTTCAAAGAATACAGCATTTATCTTTCCACCAGACCGGAAAAGTACGCCGGCAAAACCCGAAACTGGAGAAGGGCCACCGACACTTTAAAAAAGGTTTTAGAAGAGCAAAAGCTAAACTACCAAATAGATCCCGGAGGAGGCGTCTTCTACGGCCCCAAAATCGACATCAAGATAAAAGATTCTTTAGAAAGAGAATGGCAGTGCACCACCATCCAGTTTGATTTCAACCTGCCGGAGAGATTCAATATGCATTACATCGACAAAAAGGGGAATAAAAAAGAACCCTTTATGATACACAGAGCTCTCTTGGGAAGCATAGAAAGGTTCACCGGCGTTTTAATAGAGCATTATGCCGGAGCTTTTCCTTTATGGCTCTCCCCTGTTCAGGTATGGGTGATACCGGTAGGAGCAGACCACAGAAAATATTCAGAGAAGATAAAAGAGAAATTAAAAAAAGAAAACATCAGAGCTGAAGCCAAAACAGAAAGAGAAACTGTCTCCAAAAAGATAAGAGAGGGAGAAATTCAGAAAATCCCTTATCTTTTGGTAGTGGGAGACGAGGAAATGAAAAAGGATTCTGTAAGGATAAGAAAAAGGGGCAAGGGAGACAAGGGTCTTGCCAAAACAGATAAATTCATAAAGGACGCAAAAGAAGAAATAGAAAAGAAGAAGTAACATGCCAGAGCTTTCTCCAAAAACAAAAGAGCTTATTCAGAGATACCAAAACTGGTATCAGTCCCAAAAGCCCAAGGAAGGAGCTGCCACTATCCATGTAGACGAGGTTGCCTCAAAAGTGGCAGCTTTCTACGAAAAGCTAAGAGGGATAATCGACTGGAAAGAAGAGCACCTTTTAAGAAAGAGAGCTATTGAAAGAATCCTCAAAAGAAGGTTCTTCTCCGGGGTTGATGTTGCCAACGGCAATGTCTCGAGCAAAGAAATAGCCCGTCCTCTGGTTCTGGAGCTGATCAGAGGAGGACATTTTCCAAACGACAGAATAGAGGAATACAAAATACCGCAGGTTCAGGAAGCTATAAACAAGTACGTTTTTATTCTCAACAACAGCCCCAAGAAAGAAAAGTCCAGACTCCAGCTCTACAACTGGCTCTGCTCTATTGCTGCCTGCGAAATAGAAGAAATACTGACTCCTCCTTCAAAGGAAAGAGCCCTAATAGACTTTATGTTCGGCTCTATAAAGGGAAGGATAAAAGTGAAAAAAGGGGTTTTAAAATCCAGAGATATTTCAGAAGAGGAAAAGAACATCCAAACATATATCGCTGTCCAGAAAGCTCTTTTCAAACTGGACGCTCCGGTAATAAGCTACCATCTTTTAAAATACAAATACCCTGATTGGAGGAATCTTTCAAAAGAGAAACTAAACGAGGTATCCCAGAATATCCACTCTCTCTGGACCGATATTGAAAATCAGTTAAACCATCCTCTTTCTGACAAATTCTACAAAATAGCAGAAAAGTACGACACCCCCTACCTCCTCCTTGGAGATGTTCTCTCCGAGGATCCTCAGGAATCAGGGGACAAAATAAAGGATCCAGAAAAGCTTGAAAGCTTAATGAGAACGGCTTACAACAAAAGAGTCAAGACCTTAAAATCAAGGCTGGGCAGAGCTGCTGTTTATTCCACCCTTTCTATTTTTCTTACCAATATTGTCTCTCTTTTAGCCGTAGAAATTCCCGCCACCAAGATTCTGACAGGGAGTTTCAACTTCTGGGCTATAGGAGTGGATATTATAGGACCCACTTTCTTGATGTTCCTTCTGGTAATGACCATCAAACCCCCGAGAAGAGAAAACCTCAACCAGGTAATAATGGAGATAATGAAAATAGTCTATCCTAAAGAAGAAAAGGAAAGCTACGAGATAAAACCCTTCCCGAAAAGAAGCTTTGTTATCAACTTTATTATCCGTTTTCTCTACACTTTGGGCTTTACCATTGTAGTGGGCTTTATAATCTGGGGGCTTTATCAGGTAAACTTCCCTCCCCTTTCCTATGTAATCTTCATAATATTCCTTTCTTTGATAGCCTTTGCCGGAGCCAAGATAAGGCAGAGGGCAAAAGAGCTCCAAGTAATAGAAGAAAAAGAAAGCATCCTTTATTTCTTCTTCGAACCGTTTGCCGTTCCCGTCATTCAATTAGGAAAATGGCTGACAGCAAGATGGAAAAGATATAATGTGATAGCCGCCTTTTTTTCGGCCCTAATTGATATGCCCTTTACTATCTTCATCGAATTCATCGAGCAATGGAGATACTTTCT
>CAZYOI010000035.1:0-6317 GCA_964648705.1 uncultured Candidatus Saccharibacteria bacterium
GTGATCGGTTCGAGAGACTCCCTCTAAAACGTAAAGGGATTTATTCTATACGGAATTGACATATTCAAAAATATATGCTATTATGCAAAAAGTACTCTACAGTTGTTATCGTTACTAACTGAAAGGAGAAAGAGATGATAGCCATTTTTTCTGCTATGAAGGGGGAGGTTGGAGAATCCTTGCCAGGATTTGAAGCAGATTTAAGGAGAGTAAAGGGCGGTTTGTCTGTCGTTAGAGGGAAATACTACGGGCAGAGCTTGATGCTGATTACTACTGGTGTGGGAAAAAAGAATGCGCAAAGGGCGGCAAATTTTGTCCTTAGTGGGAAGCAGAAACCGAAGAGAGTTTTAGTAGTTGGTTTTGGCGGGGGCATGAGGAAGGATCTTAAAGAAAATGAAATTATAGTTTGCGACCCTATTTTCGCAAAAGACCAGCCCCCTATTTCTCCAGATTCTTGCCTAAAAGATCTTTGCCTTGGGGTTTTAGACAAGAGAGAGGCCGACTTTCGGCTCGGTAAAAACCTCACTTCGCTCGAATTTGTGCAAGAACCCAAGGAGAAAAGAAAGTTGGCGGGTCTTTATCCTGGCTTAACAGTAGCGGAAATGGAAAATTATTGGATTGGTCTGGTTGCCACTCAAGAGAAGATACCCTTTTTGGCAGTTAGAATGATATACGATTCTATTGAAGAAAGAATCCCTTTTCCTGAAGAAAGAGACGGAGAAGAAAAAAGAAAAGCAGAGCTTCGTTTCCGGAAAACGGCAACCAAATTAAGAGACATTTTTCTGGTTCCTTTTCTGAAAGAACTTCTAACATAGTCCCCTTGGTATAATTTCTTACGGGGGACTTTTTTATTCTTAATGGATTCTGGCAACACTTGGTATTTTTGGGTTATTCTATTACTAAAGTTTGAAGATCATACCAGCGGAGGAGCCAAGCTTAAAATCAAGCAACTCACATAGGATATTAGAACTACTCTCGTAATAAGGGTGGTTTTTTGGTAGGATAAATTGGTAGGATAAAATATATGAAAATAGTTATTTGTGCCAGTATGTCTATCGCCCCCGAGATTATAGAGGCAAAAGAAAAACTACAGAATCTTGGGCACCAAGTGAATATTCCTAAAAACGCAGAATTATATGCAAGTGGGTCTTTATCGCCAGAAACGAGGAAGGAGTCTGTAGACAATAAAATCGGTGGTGATTTAATAAAAAGATATTTTGATTTAATTGACTCTTCGGATGCTATTCTAGTTTTGAATCTTGATAAAGGGAAGATAAAGAATTATATCGGGGGAAATACTTTTTTAGAAATAGGTTTTGCTCATATCTTAAAAAAGAAAATATTCTTATTTAATGAAGTCCCAAATCTTTTGTACAAAGATGAAATTTTAGCTATGAAACCGATGATTTTAAATGGAAATTTGGAAAAAATAAGGTGATGGAAAAAGAAATGATAGAAAATCTAAGAAAAGAAGTAAATAAGTTATTTCAATCAGAAAATAGCGGACACGATATTTACCACTTAGAGAGAGTTTTGAATTTAGCTTTGAATATTCAGGAAAAGGAAGGCGGAGATAAAACTGTTGTAGCGGCAGCTGCTTTTCTGCATGACATTCATAGGATTATTCAAAAAGAAAGCGGGAAATTCTGTTCTCCTAAAGATTCTCTCTTAAAAGTCAGGAAGATTTTGGATAAAGTTGATTTGCCAGAAGATAAAGTAAAAAAGATACTCCATTGTGTTGAATTCCACGAAGAGTATAGTTTCTCAGAAAAGGGTAAAACAGCAAAGGATATAGAGACTTTGATTATTCAAGATGCAGACAATTTGGATGCGATAGGGGCTGTGGGGATAGCTCGAGCTTTTGCTTTCGGGGGAGCTCATGATGTTCCTATTTGGGTTCCTAAAATCCCTTTTACCAGGAAAAACTTTGATGAATCTGAGCAAGACCCCTCAGAGATACACCATTTTTATAGCAAACTGCTTAAGCTAAAAGACAATATGAATACAAAAACCGCTCAAGAAATGGCTCGAAGAAGACATGAATTTTTAGAGGCTTTTTTAAAAGAATTTTTCCAAGAATGGAAAGGAGAAAAATAGTTTACCATAAATAAGTTCTAACGTTGTTAATCTGCAAGGCCATGATTTTCCTTGATTATGAGGGGATTTTGATTTAATAGCTTGACGTATCTAATATATTATAATAGGATTTATTTAGTTGTTTAACAGGGAAAAATAACAAGGAAAGGAAATCTTTATGACTAATCCTGTAAGACAGAAGACAGCGCGAGTGTACGGAGGCAGAGTAGTTCGAGCAGGCGATGAAGTTCGTCTATTGCCACCTTCTCTTAAAGGAGGAATTCCCTCTATCTCGCTACAAGATTTTAATTTTTTAGTGAGATGGCTTGGAAAAGGACCCTTCATCATCTCTTGGATAGGAAGATGGCCTTGTGGCAAAGTAATGTTTTATCTTAAAGGAGCAAAAAGCGATGAACCAGGATGTTACGCTTCTGATTTTATGTGAAACTAGAAAACCCACAGATTGTGTGGGTTTTTATTTTAAAAAGTTAATAACCTTTTAGTAGTTTCAATTATATTTTCAGGTTCTTTAATCCTAATAATCTATCCGAAAGCTTGAAAATCGTTCCAGGCGGGGGCCAAATAAATAGCCTATATACCCTCTCAAAACCTTGACAAGGCCATACATATTTGCATATAATGAGAGTACTATGATCACTGCTCCTGCCTTCGGGCAAGGGCAGTTTTTTTATGATATAATAAATCGTAATGGGAAATAATAAAAAAGAAAGAGTAGCTGTCTATATAGACGGGAATAATTTTTACGGATATCTTAGCGACAAAGAAATAGGCCTTAAAAAGGGAATAAAATTCAATTATTCTAAGTTTGTAGATTTTTTAGTTGGGGAAAGGGAATGTATATCAAAAAGATATTACGTTGGTATTGCTCGTAATGTAGATGGTTCTTCCAAAAGCGAAAGAATTGTTAAGGGTCAACAGAAGTTTTTAGAAAAAATCAAAAGTGAAGGATTTATTGTAAAAAGAGGGAAGGTAATGTATGACAAAGGTAAAATAAGGGAGAAAGGAACAGATGTTAAAATAGCGGTTGATTTAGTAGTAGGAGCAGCCGATGATATTTATGATACAGCTATTTTAGTCAGTTCTGATACAGACCTTATTCCCGCAGTTAAATATGTTGAATATCGAAAGAAAAAATTAGAATATATTGGTTTTTCCCATAATCCGTCTTTAGGAATGCAGAAACACGCTGATTTGTCTGTATTGTTAAGAGCAAAAGACATAAAGGGATTTAAAATAGATTAACTATTTTATTTTTCTAAACAGGTTCTAACACAGTCTAATTCGCGGAACTACGATTCTCTTCAAAATATGAAGAGATTTTATTTTTTATATAAATAAATTGTGATAAAATTAATAAAGAGAAACAGTTTTATGGGATATGAGCAAAGATATTAAAATAGATCGGATTATATAGAAAGAATAAGAAAATAGCTGTAAAATTTAATTTTAGGTATAATAAAAAAATGAATATGAACAAAAAAATCTTAATATATGTGTTAATAGCTGTTGTCGTAATCGCTGTTTTAGCTGTAGGAACATTCTTAATATTAAGAAAAAGTAAACCTTTAGCTGAGGAAGATAAAATAGGGAATATTGAAATAGTTGAGTATTCTCCCCGATCGGGGCCTGCCGGATCTTCTGTTTTTTTAAAGCTTAATTCAGTTCCAGAACAGTTTAAAGTAAAATACAATGGACAGGAGATTACTGTTGAAGGAATATCAGAAAATATTGTAAAAGTATCAATTCCTTATGATGTAGAAACGGGAGATATCCGTGTTGAATCGGGAGACGAGATAAGCGATTCAGTGCCGTTTACAGTTGAAGAAATGGAATTAATAGAGTTGGCCTCCGAAACAGTAAACCCCTCTTTAGAGAAGCAAATAATAAGCCATGGAGATGATATCAAGGTTACTCTTCCTCCTGGATTGTTGAAAGAGGCAAGGAAAATAACTATTTCGGAAGTTAAAAATGCCCCCTCCAGTTTTCTTAGCGAACAGACAGAAAGCTACTCGTTCGATGTTTCTTTAGAGGGGATTGAGCAGTTGGAAGACTATATCGAAATCGGAGTAAAATATGATGCTAATCTTTTGGATCCCGATAAAGATCCTGAAGGCCAATTTGTAGCAATGCGCTGGGACGAAAATGAAAATTATTGGGTTACTCTCCCTATCAGGATAGATACCCAAAACCAGACTCTCTATATGCTTACAGATCATTTAACAGGATTTGAATGGGGAATAATAGGGGCAGCTGTTCTGATCAGCAAACCCGTTACTTTGGCCGGAGAAAAGCTTCTTAACGATTCTTATATAACTCCCCAGGGAAATTTTAAAATTCTTTATAGTGAAAACGCAATAAAAGAAGATGTTTCTCTAAACGACGACTGGTGGGTAAAGAATTATCCTGACGCAGGTAAAATAAATTATGATCCGAATTACCCTAAATCTATACAGGACGTAGGCAATCTTTTTGAAACAGCTTTGGCTAGCTATATCAATTTAGGCTTTGAAAATCCTGTTAAGATAAAAGAAGAATGGATAGGTACGGAAACATACAAGAAGCCAGTTATAGTAAAAATAGATTCCTGGTGGCTGACTGTTTCAGGCGAGCCAAACTATGAAAAAATATGGCAGAGAATCCACATGCCCAGTATAAGGTTGAAAGATAAAGATTTTATGAAAGCCACAATAGGGCACGAGCTGTTTCACAGAATGCAGGCAGAATATTACGGAAGGACAGGTTTTTTAGCTCCCAGCAGAGGTTGGTGGATTGAAGCTACAGCAGAATATGCAGGCCATAACATAGCTTGGCAGGACAAAATACCAGGATTAAACGACCAAATAGGAATAGACTTTTTGAATCATTCTATCAATACAAAAGGATTAATAGAAGGCTACGGCTGGTTTGAAAAAAGATACGAATACGCTTCAGCTGTCTTTATAAGGTATTTAGTTGAAAATAAAGGTTTAAATTTTAGAGAGCTGGTTGAATACGGAAAAGAGGGGAATATTATGGAAAGATTAAACTCTTTCGTCAGGAGTAAAGGAGGAGATTTTCTGGGCTATTACAGGGATTTTGCCGCTTGGAACGCTTTTTCCAATAATTCCTTTTTAGCAAAATATCCTTTAGCTGTTTTCGGTGATGATAGTGCGATTGATATAGTGGATAAGAAAAACAATATATCCTTATCAGAAAAACAATCTTCTTTAGATGTTGAAATAAATTCGGCTGAAGGGCAAGAAGTATTTATAAGCGTTTTTAAATTAGCGGGTAGAGATACAGAAGCTCCCTTGCCTTTAGCCAATTTGTCAGCATTGTCTGGATCTGATAAGGTCTCGATTGACGCTGAACCCGGAGAAACAATATATCTTTTGGCTGTAAAAGGAGGGGGCAGCGGCAAATCAGTAGATGCTTTTGTTAGGAACAAAGGAGAGGAAAAAGAAGGAGAGATTAAACATACTTTTAACTTGGATGATTATTCGGCTAAAATATGGGCTATAAAAATAGACGGAGCTTTAAAGATTGTAGGAGAATTTATTGGCGGTGTAGAAGGAATGGGATATGGCCAGGATGTTTACAGGATAGGAAATACAGAATACAGGATAGATGTTGAGGGAGAAGTTACTCTTTATATAGATTCCAACTGCGAGCTTTGGTATCATCCTGAGATAGAAGAAGAGGGATGTGTTTATGATATAAGCGGATCTTCTGAGGGTTGGTATAAGCTTTATCATAGGGACAAAATAACTTTGGGCTCTGGTGAAACTTATTGGGAAGATTGGGAGCTCCATCCCTATGGAGATGAAAAACCGGAATTAGCAGGAGACAGCTTGGCAGGAGTAATCAACAGCGGGGAAAACTCGTACTACCAAGCAAAATTAAATGACTTCTATTTTTTAATCAGACCGTCAAAAGATGAAGACAATATAATAAATAGGTTCCAAGGAGAATATGATCCCAATACAAAAAGGTTTTATGCCGAAGCCTTTGTCAATGCTATTCCCGACAATGGGGTATATATGAAATGGGAAAGTCAGCCAGTTGAAATTAATTTTGAAAAATAAAATATTATTTTAAATCTTAAAATTTCCGCTAAAAAATTCGCCAGCCCAAGCGAGGGCGGGGCGGGAAGGAAAAGAGATCCGCTATGAGAAAAAGTCAAGCGTTTTTTCGGATTTCAGTAAGGCCACCGATATTCTGTTTTTTGTTTCATCATCACC
>CAZYOI010000036.1:0-5852 GCA_964648705.1 uncultured Candidatus Saccharibacteria bacterium
TTGGGAGAAAGAGTCATTCTGTGCTCTTTTGGGTCTATAGAGAGTATTTTAAAATGGTACTTTTCTCCTGTTTTTAGGCCTTCCTTCATTTTTTCTGCAGAACCGAACTCTGAAACGTGGCACAAGCCCTGTATTTCAGAAGTTATCTGGACAAAAGCTCCAAAGGGATTGAGTTTGGTAACCTTGCCTTCTATTGTCTGTCCTTTTTGAAACTTATCCCCTATTCCTTTCCAGGGGTCTTCTTTCAAAGCTTTTAAAGAAAGAGATACTCTTCCGTCTTCTGAAATATCCACTATTTTAGCTTTAACTTTGTCTTCTGTTTTGACTATCTCTGATGGGTCTTCTATTAACTGCCAGTCAAGTTCTGAAATGTGGATTAAGCCTTCAAGCCCTTCTTTGCCGAATTTGATGAAAGCTCCGAAGTCAACTACTCCCGTTATCTCTCCTTCGACAACATCCCCCTCTTTATAGTTTTTGAGCATCTCTTTCGCTTTTTCCCGGTCTTTCGCTTTTTCAGAAAGAATGAGATTCTCCTCTTTTGGGTCCAAACTGAAAACCTTTACCTTGATTGTTTCTCCAATAAACTCCTGAAGCTTCTGGAGTATTTTCTGGCTGTCTCCTCCTTCTACTTTGGGGTAGTGCTCCGGGGATAACTGGGAAACAGGGATAAAGGCCTGGACTCCGGAAACCTTTGTCAGGAGGCCTCCTTTGTTGGCTCCCTGTATTTTAACCTCTATAATCTCGTCTTCCTCCTTTGTCTTTTTCAGCTCTTTCCAGGCGAGTTCTCTGTCTGCCTTGCTCATAGAAAGCTCTATGTATCCCTCTTCGTTTTCCAGGTCCACTATTTTAGCTGATATCTTATCTCCAATATTAAGATCTCTCAGGTTGTCTTTGGATTCGTAAAACTCTCTGCCGTAGATTATGCCCGTGCCCCAGGGGCCCAGGTTCAAAAAAATAGCGGCTCTTCCAATATTAACAACCTCCCCTTGGACTATCTGGCCAACCTTTGGGGGCTTTAATGTTTCTTTTTGGTCTATTAGTTCTTTCATAATATCTGCCATATGGAATACTTTAACACAATCATTTTTCAATTGCAAGAGGATTTCTTTTATGGTAATATTGAAAAAAGCTTATGAATATTAACTGGTACGGACAAACTTGTTTTAGGATAAGCAGTCAGGTTGAAAAAGGCAAGACAGTAGATCTTTTGATAGATCCCTTTTTTGATAAAGGAAGAGGGCCCAAACTGGATACAGATGTCCTTATACTCACCCAGGACGGAGCAAAGATTCCCGCCGGCAAATACTTTTCTATATCAAGCCCCGGAGAATACGATGTCAAAGGCGCATACATTACAGGCATAGAGGCCGGGAAGACAACTATCTATACTATAGAGGCAGAGGATATCAGAATCTGTCATCTGGGGACGATAAACGAGGAGCTTTCTTCGGAGCAGATTGAAGCAGTGAACGAAGTAGATATCCTTCTTATTCCTGTAGGCGGAGGGGACTCTTTGGACGCCAAAAAAGCGGTAAAGCTTATGTCTCAGATAGAGCCGAGGATTATTATTCCTATGCGCTACAAGATACCCAAGGTTAAAGCCAAGCTTGACAAAGTAGATGCCTTTTTGAAGGAAGTAGGGGTAAAGTCGCTCGAAGCTCTGCCCAAGCTGAATATTAAAAAGAAAGATCTTCCCAAAGAGGACGAAGCCAAGATAATAGTTTTGAAGGCCTAATGGAGTTTTTAAAAAAGATCCAGAATCTTCCCGAGAGAAAAAAGAAGATAATCCTCTGGACAACGGTTGTCATAATAGGGCTGGCAATGATTACTGTCTGGATTTTCTCTCTTCCCGGGAAAGTAGAGGAAAACAGAGAAAGCGATTATCTCAAAAAACTGGAGGAATCTTTTAAAAATGCCGGATAAAAAGGAAGAAAACAAAATAGGAAAGGTAAATCAGGTCCATATAGTAGAAGAGATGAAAACCTCCTATATCGACTATGCTATGTCAGTCATAGTCTCTAGGGCTTTGCCTGACGTCAGAGACGGCTTAAAGCCCGTTCACAGGAGGATTCTTTACGCTATGAAGGGCATGGGCCTGGCTTATTCTTCCGGTTTTAGAAAATCAGCCGCCGTTACAGGTGAGGTTTTAGGCAAATATCACCCTCATGGAGATACCTCGGTTTATGACGCTTTAGTGAGAATGGCACAGGATTTCTCTTTGAGATATCCTCTAGTGGTGGGTCAGGGGAATTTTGGGTCAATCGACGGGGATCCTGCAGCGCATCAACGCTATACAGAATGCAAGCTCTCTAAGGCAGGAGAAGAGATGCTGAAAGATATTGAAAAAGACACAGTTGATTTTATGGACAACTACGACGGAACCCAGAGAGAGCCTACTGTTCTGCCTTCTCCTCTCCCCCAGTTTCTTTTGAACGGCTCTATTGGAATTGCTGTCGGTATGGCTACCAGTATACCTCCCCACAACCTCGGAGAGGTCTGTGATGCCGCTATATACTTAATAGACAAGCCTAAAGTTGCAGCCGAGGATCTTTTTGAGTTTATCAAAGGTCCTGACTTTCCCACAGGGGGCATAATCTACGGCAAAAAAGACATTGTTTCAGCTTACTCTCAAGGAAAGGGGCCTATTGTCAGCAGAGGAAAAGCTGAAGTTGTAGAGAATAAAAAAGGAAGAGATCAGATTGTAATTATGGAAATCCCCTACCAGGTCCAGAAGTCCTCTTTAGTAGAGCAGATAGCCAAACTGATTCAGGACAAGAAGATAAAAGGGGTAAAAGACGTAAGAGACGAATCAGACAGAGAGGGGCTGAGAATAGCAATAGATCTTCAGCAGAACGCCTATCCCAGGAAGATATTGAACAGATTGTATAAGTTTACAGACCTTCAGAAGACCTTCCATCTTAATATGCTGGCTCTTGTTGACGGAATCCAGCCCAGGGTATTGTCTCTGGTTGACGCCTTAAGCTACTTTATAGAGCACAGAAAGGAAGTAGTTTACAGAAGAACCAAGCATGATTTGGAGAAAGCCAAAGAGAGAGCCCATATTTTAGAGGGCCTTCACAAATGTCTTAGCAAGATAGACGACGTTATAAAGACAATCAAGTCCTCGGAGAACAGAGACGACGCCCAGAAGAAATTAATGAAGAAGTTTAAGCTGACAAAAATACAGGCAGACGCTATTCTGGAAACCAAGCTTTCAGCTTTGGCCAAACTGGAGAGAAAAAAGATAGAGGACGAATTAAAAGATCTTAAAGAAAAGATAAAAGAATACACAGCTATCTTAAAGAGCAAAGCCAGGATAAAGGCCGTGGTGAAGAAGGAGCTGAAAGAGATAAAAGAGAACTTCGGAGACGAGAGAAAAACCAAAGTAAACGTCCAAAGATTAGGAGAGATAGCGGAAGAGGATCTCATCCCCCAGGAAGAAACAGTGATTACCCTGACAAAAGGGGGGTATATTAAAAGAGTTTCTCCTTCGACTTACAAGATCCAGAGAAGAGGAGGCAAGGGTATTCTGGGGATGAAAACCCTTCAAGAGGATATTGTAGAGCACTTCTTAATAGCCAACACCCATGATTCCCTTTTGTTCTTTACAGATTCTGGGAAGGTATTCAGAACTGTTGCCTATGAAATACCGTCAGGTTCCAGGGTAGCAAGGGGAAGAGGCATTCAGAACTTTTTGGAGCTTTCCTCTGAAGAAAAAGTTTTATCTCTCCAGACATTAGGGAAAGAAGACAAAGAGAAGGGAATTGAGAATTTAATAATGGTTACCAAAAATGGTATAATAAAAAAGACCTCTCTTGAAGAGTTCAAGAATGTGAGAAGGTCCGGTTTAATCGCTATAAACCTGAGAAAAGGAGACGCTTTAAGGAAGGTTTCCAAGAGCACGGGAGACAACGAGATTATTATAGTGACCAAGAAGGGAAAGTCAATCAGATTCAACGAGAAGAATCTCAGAGCTATGGGAAGGCCCGCTTCGGGAGTAAAAGGAATCAATCTTAAAAAAGAAGACGAAGTAGTGGGAATGGATGTTATCTTCAAGCCGGAAAAGAAGAAAAAAGACAAGAGACTTGTTCTGGTTATAACGGAAAACGGATACGGGAAACAGACCAGTCTGGAAAAATACAGAGATCAGAGCAGGGGAGGATCTGGAATCAAAACAGCCAACATTAACGAAAAGACGGGAGATATTGTCTCTTCCAGAGTGCTCTCTGGAGAGGAAAAAGAGATAATAGTTATCTCCCAAAAAGGCCAGGTTATTAGAACTAAAGTATCATACATTCCAAAAACAAGCAGAGCCACCCAGGGGGTTAAGGTAATGAGGCTTTCAGAAGGAGACAAGGTGGCTTCTGTGGCCTGCATATGATTAGTTTTTTAGACCCAGAAGAAATACTGGATAAGCTGGATTTAGAGCCCGGCCTTGCCGCTGCGGAGTTTGGATGCGGTTCAGGGAGCTTTACTATCCCCTTGGCTAAAAGGCTGAAAGACGGTTTGGTTTACGCTGTAGATATCCAGAGAGAGCCCCTTTCCGCCTTAAAGGGGAGAGTTCAGGCAGAGAATGTAAACAATGTCAGGATAATCAGAGGGAACTTGGAAAAGACAGAGGGCTCCACTTTGGGTCCTGGCAGCGTGGACTTGGTTTTAATAGTCAATGTTTTCTTCCAATCAGAAGAGAAAGAGAAAATAATAACCGAAGCCGGGAGGGTTTTGAAGCAGGGAGGAAAAATGGTTGTTATAGACTGGAAGCCCAAAGCTCCAAAGGGGCCGGAGAAGGGAGTGGCAGCTGACAAAATAAAGAAAATGGCAGAAAAGGAGGGCTTTTCTTTAGAGGAGCAGTTTGATATTGAAAAATACCATTACGGTTTAGTTTTCAACAAGTAGGCTTGTTGTTTTCTTTTTTAAGTAATATAATGGAAAAAGCTTATGAAAGTCCGTTTTCCGAAAATAGCAGCTTTCTTTCTGGTTTTAGTATTGATCTTGCCTGTTCTTGTTTCAGCCGTTGAGATTCCCAATCCCCTGGTCCATGAAACATTTGAGTCTCTTTTGGATTCCATTATTACTTTTCTCGCCTTTTACCTGGGTCCTCCAATAGCCGTTATTATGATACTGGTGGCAGGATTTTACTTTGTTACGGCGGCCGGCGATCCAGAGAAGATAGAAAAGGCCAAAAAGATAATATTGTGGACTTTGATAGGGCTTTTGATACTGTTTAGCGCAAAAGGAATTGTCGCCTTGCTGAAAGATGTTTTGGGAATGCAGCCTCCTGCCTAATTAACAATTTTTAAAAAGGTCGGTAGACAAAATCAATAAATTTAGAAAAATGAGAAAAACAATATTAAGTTCAATTTTATTAGCTGCTCTTGTTTTAACTCCTACGGCAGCTGGCGCTTTTTGGGACTGGGGAGGATGGGGAGGAGGCGCTCCCGAAGGAGCTCCCACCCTTGATATTCTAGATGTTCTGGATAATATTACAGACTGGTTGTTCGCTATTCTGCTGATTGTGGCTGCCATCTTCATTATTATAGCGGGATACTTCTTTGTTACAGCGACCGGCGATCCGGAGAAAACCAAGAGGGCGAGAGACTTTGTAATGTATGCTCTTATAGGTGTCTTGGTAGGCTTTGTGGCCAAAGGACTGGTAATGCTTGTGGGAACTATAGCTACGGGTTAATCCCTGATTGGAAAGCCGCCTCTTTTGCTGGGGCGGTTTTTGATTGATTTTTATCTTTTTTTAGGATATATTACTAATTAGGCCGGGGTGGCGAAACAGGAAGACGCGCATGGTTTAGGACCATGTGCCGCAAGGCTTGTGGGTTCGAGTCCCACCCCCGGCACAA
>CAZYOI010000037.1:0-4462 GCA_964648705.1 uncultured Candidatus Saccharibacteria bacterium
CAAGGGGTTTTCTTTATATTTCCATTATTTTTAAAAGATGCTATTATACAAAATGCGTTAAATTATGTTTGTGAAAAAAGCTGTCGTTGCAGCTGCAGGCGAGGGGACCCGCATGCTTCATCTGACAAACAATAAAAGCAAGCATTTAATCGAGGTCAAAAAAAGGCCTTTTTTGGCTTATCTTTTGGACAACCTTTTTAAGGCGGGCTTTAGGGATATAATATTGGTGGTGGGATACAGAGCGGATTTAATAGAGGACTTTTTGAAGAAATACAAGCCTCCCCAAAAGAGCTTGAGAAAGTCCCAGTACAGCATAAAAACGGTTAATCAGTACGAGATTCTGGGGCCCAAGAAAAAGATGTACGGCACAGCCTGTCCTTTGATGTGCGTTGAGAAAGAAGCGGGAAAAAGCCAGTTTATTTATTTATGCGGAGACAATCTTTATTCTGTAAGGGATTTAAAAGCTATGAGAAAGGGAGGAAAATACTGCTATGTTGCCGGCATTTATCATAAGATTCCTCAAAAATACGGCGTTCTTGTAGAAGAAAAAGGCTTTTTAAAAGAAATTGCAGAGAAGCCCAAAAAGTTTATGGGAAACATTATTAACGCCGGTTTGTATAAGTTTACTTCAGACATTTTCAAAAAGCTGGATAAGATAACAAAATCTCCAAGAGGGGAGTATGAAATTACAGACGCTATAAATCTTTTGGCCAGAGAGAAGAAGGTTAAAGTGATAAGGATTAAGGATATCTGGCTGGACTTTGGAAACCCGGCAGATATTATAAAGCTCTCTTATTTTATAAAATCTTTAAGAAAGTTCAAAAAGCTCTTTTGGCGCAACAAAAGGTTTGAAGTTATATCAGAAAAGTCAAGGAATGCTGCAAATACGGCTTCAGAGTTTATCAAGAGGGGCCAGGTTGTAGCTTCTCCCACAGATACGGTCTACGGCCTTTTAGCGGACGCTTCTTCAGACAAAGCTGTAGAGAGAATCTACAGAATCAAGGGAAGAGAGAAAAATAAGCCTCTTCCTGTTTTTGTAAAAGACCTTAATATGGCCAAGAAGCTGGCTCATATCGATAAAGACCAGGAGGAGTTTTTAAAGGAGGTCTGGCCCGGAAGGACGACTGTGGTTTTAAAGAAAAAAGGAAGGAACGGAGTATCTAAAAGGGTAACTGCCAATAAAAAGACAATCGCTTTGAGAATTCCCGACCGCAAGCTTGTAAAAAGGATACTGGAAGAAGTAAAAAGACCTTTAACCGGAACTTCTGCCAATATCTCGGGCAGGGGGTACTTTACCGAAATAAAAGAGGTTTTAAAAGAGTTTGAAAAGGAGGATGTAAGGCCCGACCTTATAATAGACGGGGGCAATCTGGCAAAATCCTGCCCTTCTATTATAGTGGACCTGACTAAAAAGAAGCCTAAAATATTAAGAAAATGAGTTTAGAAAAAAAAGATCCCGAGATTTTCAATCTCTATCAGAAAGAAAAAGAGAGACAGGAAACGACTCTGGAGATGATACCTTCAGAAAACCATACTTCTCCTGAGGTGAGGGAGATACTGGGTTCTCTTTTGACAGACAAGTATGCAGAGGGCTATCCCGGAAAAAGATATTATGCGGGACTGGAGTATTACGACAAAATAGAGGATTTATGCAGGGAGAGAGCAAAGAAGCTCTTTGATGTTCCCTATGCCAATGTTCAGCCTTATTCCGGATCTCCCGCCAATCTTGCTGTCTATTTTGCGGTTTTGGATGTTGGCGATACTATAATGGGAATGCATTTAGCTCACGGAGGGCATCTGACCCACGGCTGGAAAGTGAACTTTTCAGCTAGATACTACAATTCTGTACAATATACAGTAGATAAAAACTCCCATCTTTTAGATTACAAAGAAATGGAAAGATTAGCTCAGGAAAACAAGCCCAAGCTTATCTGGGTCGGGGCTACAGCTTACCCTCGCATCTTTAATTGGAAGAGATTAGCTGAAATAGCGGATTCTGCTGGCGCTTATTTGGCAGCTGACATCTCCCACATTGCAGGATTGGTTGTAGGAGGGTCTCATCCCAGTCCCGTACCTTATGTCCATATTGTAACTACCACCACCCATAAGACATTGAGAGGTCCCAGGGGAGGAATGATAATGGTTACAGACAAGGGCCTTAAGAAAGATCCTGATCTTTCTTCTAAAATAGACAAAGCTGTTTTCCCCGGTTTGCAGGGAGGGCCTCATGAGAACTCAATAGCCGCTATAGCTGTCTGCCTTAAAGAGGCCTCAGATCCTTCTTTTAAAGATTATACAGGCCAGATAGTCAGAAATTCTCAAGCTTTGGCTTCAGAGCTTGTTAAAAAAGGATTTGATTTAATAACAGGGGGGACTGACAATCATTTGATTTTAATTGATTTAAGAAGCAAGAATATCTTAGGAAAAGAAGCCCAGTTAAGATTAGAAAAAGCGGGAATAACTACTAATAAGAACGCTATTCCTTTTGATCCTAATCCTCCTTTTAAACCCTCCGGTTTAAGAATAGGAACTCCGGCCATTACAACCAGAGGCATGAAAGAAGGGGAAATGAAGAAGATAGCTTCTTGGATAGACCAAGTTATCTCAGATGAAAACTCTATTTCCAAAGTAAGGGAGGAAGTAAGGAATCTCTGTAAAGATTTTCCTTTGCCATGATTCTTTATAAAAAAACACCTCTGAGGGACAAAACCCAAAGAAGTGTTTTTTCATCGTGATTCTTTTTAATTATACCAAAAAAGAAAGAAATTAGCCAATTTCTGTATTTTGAGGTCGCTTAAGGGGCTTTTTTTTGATAAAATAAAGCAATGCGCGCTAAAATTTTATATAATCTTCACGAGAAACATATAAAAGGAACAGAATATGGAGCTATTGTTGTTAATAAGAGGGTGTTGTTATGTCACTTAACTAATATTGTTAGGAGAGCTTGTGATTTTTCCGATAACGGAGTTTATATAAAAACTAAAGTTCTAAAGCATATTTACGATAAAAAAACAGCGGAGCACTACGATTTTCTCCTTTATAATCTGCATACTGTCGCAAGGTATCCAGATCTTGTCTATAAAAACAAGCCGGGCAAAAGAGGCGACTTTGTTTTTGTCAAAACCCTTAAAAATAAAAAATACCTCTGTTCTATAGAAAGAGGCGAAGAGGGAGCAGAAATAGTAACTGCCTTCAGGGTAAAGGAGAAATATTTTAAAGATTATGCCTTGTTTTGGAGCTGGAGGAACGACGAACCTCCTCATCGTAGCACTTTGGATACCGCATAACGGCCTACTCGTGCTCTGCAGTAGAGCCGACTTTCTGCTTTTCAGCTCCAAAAGAAAGCATAATCCGCTAGTTTCATTGTATAATAAAATAGCTTAATTTGTCAATATCTATGGCTATAATTCTAAACGGGAAAAAACTAAAAGAGAAGATATTAAAAAACCTTAAAGAAGAAATTGATAAAAAGCAGCTGAAGCTGTCTTTAGCCGTTGTTTTAGTCGGAGAAGATTCCCTTTTTAAGGTTTTTGTAAAAGAAAAAGAAAAGGCCTGTAAAGAAACAGGTGTTGCTTTTAAATTGTTTAAGTTTCCGGAGATAGTTTCAGAAGAAGATTTTAAAAAAGAAATAAAGGAAATAGAAAAAGATTATTCTGGCATAGTTGTTCAGCTTCCCTTGCCAGATAACCTTTATAGCGCTTTTAATGTTATTTCCTTTAAAAAAGATCCTGATGTTTTGTCAAAAGAAGCCAAAGATAAGTTTAGAAAGGGGGAGCTTTCTATTTTGCCTCCTGTGGTTTCAGCCGTTTCTCATTTTTTGAAAGAATATAGTATTTCTTTAAAAGATAGAAAAATAGTTTTAGTTGGAAAAGGGAAACTGGTAGGGGAGCCCTTATCTTTATGGCTTTCTCAGAAAGGGATTGACTTTTCTGTTGTAGAAAAAGATACGGAAAATCCTCAATCTCTTTTTAAAAAAGCTGATGTTATAATATCGGGTACGGGGAAAGCCGGTTTAATAACAGGAGATGTGGTAAAAGAAGGAGTTGTTGTAATGGATGCCGGTACTTCTTTTAAAGAGGGAAAGATTTCAGGAGATGTAGATTTTGAAACAGTTTCTAAAAAAGCTTCCTATATTACTTCCGTTCCCGGAGGAATAGGGCCTTTGACTGTAGCTTGTTTGCTGGAGAATTTAATGGAGTTGAATAGATAGGTTTTTAAAAACAGGGTTTTAGCCCTGTTTTTGGATAGAATTGTTTCTGCTTGAAGATATTTTGAACGGAAGCCCCTAACGCACGGAGCGCATAATAGCCCTGAACGGAATTGTACGTTTTCAAAGTTTCCGGGTGGTGTGGCTTTTACACTTGGACGACTAAATATTTATTTTTCAATTTTTTGTTAAGTCATCTGAGAGCGCGCATTATTGCCAAACGCCACCTTTGTTTTTAATAAGGTGGCGTTTAGC
>CAZYOI010000037.1:4562-5754 GCA_964648705.1 uncultured Candidatus Saccharibacteria bacterium
CTCCGTATTATACGTTCAGTATTAAAGACCTGCAGGCGGTCCTCCTTGTTGTCCTGCTTCTTCTTCAACCTCTATTTCATTCTCGTTGTCCCCGCCAACGCTTTCCGGCTTAAGGTCTGCGCCGGGCGTTTCTGCTGGCGCGCTGCCGTTTGCTTCATCTTGCTCATTGCTCCCCGGCTGTTGCGGAATCTGTTCTTGTGCGTCTTGCGGAATAAACTGGCTTCCTTGTTCGGGAACCGTACTCTCCGATTCCGGCGCGCTGCCTCTTTGTTCGTCTGAATCTGGACCGACACGTCCAGGGATATCAGAAGGCAGGAGCTGTCTCATGCGTTTCGCGTTTTCCAGGGCGCGGTTTATCTCATCTTGGGCTTGCAGCGGAACTTTTGACTTTACATCCTCCAATACTTGGAGATGCTGCTCGGTGGCGCGCTCAACAAGCGTACGCACTTCGGTTTCGCCGGTGCCAAGCCCTTCGGCAATTTGCATGATTTCTTCTCCAAAGGCGGCATACTGTCCATACTCCTCAAGCGCTTTCTCTACTTCATCGGCTTCTTCTTCGTCATCGCCGCCTCGTTCGGCTTTTGCTTGAACTGCTTGCAAACGGCCTTCGGCTGCTGCCGCGAAAACGCCGGCTGCCCGTTCGGGATCTCTCTGCGCAATGCCTCTCAATGCTTCAAGCTGGCCGGTCATAGTTCGTTCTTTAGCGGCTCGCACATGCTCGCGAGCTTGTTCCGGGACGCGTTCCAAAACCTCATCGAGCGCCGACAGGTGTTTTGTTGTTGCGTTTGTTACTTCCTCTTCAAGGTCAATTTCGCCCGTACGTCCGACGCGTTCTTTTGCTTCGGCAAGTTGCTCCTCATACAGTTCAATTGCCTTCGTTGTGTTTTCGCCGTCCTGCTGTTCGGCAAGCGCTTTAGTTTCCGCTAAGCGCTCCTCGGCAAGGGCAAGATAGCGTTGCGCTTTGCTGGCTTCTCCAAAAGTGAAGAGAGTGCCGATATTCTCGAAGAAACGGTCAAGGAAGAAAAGCGAGCTTCCCGGCGTTATTCCTGCTGACGGCAAAGCATCATCTGTTTGAGCCTGCGCTGCGCCGGAGAATACAAGAACTCCGAGCATAGCGATTGTGATAATTTTTTTACCCATAAATCTTGTTAAATTACTTATTATTTTTATACAGCTCGACCTTTTTTATTAT
>CAZYOI010000038.1:0-5745 GCA_964648705.1 uncultured Candidatus Saccharibacteria bacterium
CTCCAAAACAAAAAGCCCCGTCTTCTGACAGGGCTTTTTGATTATCTGGCGTACTCTATAACTCTGTTTTCTCTGATAACCACTACCTTTATCTCTCCAGGATATTTAAGCTCTTCTTGGGTTCTCTTGGCTATATCCCTGGCAAGCTTTTTCGCTTTGTGGTCATTTATTTCCTCGGGATTGACAAAGACCCTTATTTCTCTTCCTGCCTGGATGGCATAGGCCTTCTTTACGCCCGAGAAGGAAAGGGCTACGTTTTCCAGATCCTCTAATCTCTTTAAGTAATTCTCCAGAGTGTCTTTTCTGGCTCCGGGCCTTGCTCCTGAAATCTGGTCCGATGCCTGGACTATAATAGCTTCCAGAGTTTCTGCCGGATACTCTTCATGATGGGCTTTCATAGCGTCTATAACTCCTTTCTTCTCTCCGAACTTCTCCAAGATCTTGATTCCGATCTCAACATGGGAGCCCTGAACCTGATGATCCACTGCCTTGCCGATGTCGTGGAGAAGGCCCGCTTTCCGGGCTGTCTTGACATCAGCTCCAAGCTCTGAAGCAAGAGCTCCTGCTAAATGGGAAACTTCTATAGAGTGAAGGAGAACATTCTGGCCGTAGCTTGTCCTAAATCTCAATCTTCCCAGAAGCTGAACAAGCTTAGGCTCCAAATCAACAACGCCTGTTTCGTAGGTGGCTTTCTCTCCTGCCTGCTTTATCTGAGACACTATTTCAGATTCTGCCTTCTTAACCGTTTCTTCTATTCTGGCAGGCTGTATCCTTCCGTCCTGAATAAGCTTTTCCAGAGCTGTTTTTGCTATCTGGCGCCTAACAGGGTCAAAGCCGGAAATAACAACCGTCTCCGGAGTGTCGTCAACTACAATCTCCACTCCTGTCAGTCTCTCTAAGGCGTGGATATTTCTCCCCTCTTTCCCTATAATCCTTCCTTTTATCTCGTCTGAAGGAAGGCTGACTGTCGTAGTGGTCAGCTCCTGGGCCTGGGACAACGAGTACCTCTGAATAGCCCAGGCGAGTATCTCTTTGGCTCTTTTCTCGTATCTTTCTGCCCCTTCTTCTTCCAGCTTGGTCATCTTTTCTAAAATCTCCTTCTTTTTCTGGTCCTCCACCCTCTCTAGAATCTCCTTCTTGGCCTGGTCTTTTGTAAGGTCGGCTACTTTCTCCAGTTTCTTTATCTCCTCTTCTTTCATCTTCTCAAGGCTGTTTTTTATCTCTTTCAGCTTCTCTTTCTTATCTTGAAGCTCTTTTTCCTGATCTTCCAGCTGAGCGCTTTTCTGAGAGATATTCTTCTCCCTTCTGACCAAAAGCTTTTCTGTTTCAAAAAACTCCTCCCTTTGGGATTTTACGTCTTTTTTAGCTTTTTGTACTATCTGGTTCGCCTCTTCTTCTGCTTTAGAGGTTATCTCTTCAGCATTTTTTCTGACTTGAGCTATCTTCTTTTGAAGCGTAGTTTCTATGGTGTCCGCTTTCTTCCTGGCTATGGACTGGCGGGCAAAGTATCCCAAAACAGATCCTGCGGCCAAAGCAAGAACTCCCACAGAAAGCAGGATAATTGAAATCATGATTCCTTATGAGAATTTGGCTATTCATATTGTCTGTCTTTTAAAGAATTAACCAAAGTTCCAAGTTATTTCTAAGCCCTTTCATCCTAGCAGAAAAGAAAACAAAAGTCCAGCTCTTTGAAAGCCGGACTCTTGTCCAATTTCTCTATTTTACCTCCTCTTTGCTCTCTATAACCTCGTCTATTAATCCGTATTTTTTAGCTTCCTCCGCTGAAAGATAGAAGTCCCTTTCTGTGTCTTTTTCAACCTTCTTTAAGTTCTGGCCCGAATGCCTGGATAAAATCCTGTTTAGCCTGTCTTTTATCTTAATAATCTGCCTGGCGGTAATCTCAATCTCTGCCGCCTTTCCCGTAGCTCCTCCTGCAACCTGGTGCAAAAGAACCTCTGTATTGGGCAGGGCGTATCTTTTGCCCTTTTGGCCGGAAGCCAGTAAAACAGCTCCCATAGAGCCTGCCAGCCCGAAACAGATGGTAGCCACAGGACAGCTTATATACTGCATTGTGTCATAAATAGCCAAACCCGCTGTTACAGATCCTCCGGGAGTGTTGATGTAAAGCTGAATATCCTTTTTAGGATCCTTGCTGGCCAGAAAAAGCATCTGGGCGATAACAAGATTGGCAACTGTGTCGTTTATGGGACCTGTCAGAAAGATTATCCTTTCTTTTAAAAGCCTTGAATAGATATCGTAGGCCCTTTCTCCGTATTTGGTTTTTTCCAAGACCGTTGGCACTAAGTTCATCCTTCTAAAACCTTAAATATTTTTTCATTGTAAATTACTTCTTTAGTATAGGCCTTTAACCTCTCCGAGTCAATATTCTCTTTATTTGAAGACTGGTACTGCTTTAAGATCTGGCTGGCTCTCTCCTCTATTTCTTCTTTTGAGACCTGGATGTTTTCCTTCTTCCCTATGGCTCTGAGAATCAGATACTCTTTTATCCTATTTTTGGCCTGGGAGAGAAAAGATTCCTTAAGATCTTCTTCTGACTTCTGCATCTTTTCCAGATATTCTTTGAAAGGAAGGCCCATTTTCTGGGTAATCTGGCTTTTCAGGTTCTCCAGCATTCTTTCCTGCTCTTTCCGGACCAGAAACTGGGGCGGATCCACTTCTACTTTCTCTCCTATTTTGCTTAAAATCTCGCTTCTTCTCTTTTGGACCTCCGACTGCTCTTTTTCCGCTTTTAAACCCTCCCTGATATTCTTTTTCAGCTCCTCCAGATTGTTGAACTGGCCGAGGCTTTTGGCAAACTCGTCTGTCAGCTCCGGTATTTCCACCCTCTTGACGGACTTCACTTTAAGATCCGCCTTGATTTCTTTTCCCGCCAGTTCTTTCTTAAAATGGTTTTCCGGGAAAGAAACAGGAACTTCCTTTTTCTCTTCTCCTTCTTTTACCCCGTAAAGAACCTTTTCAAAGCCCGGCAGAAACTGCCCCTCTCCGAGAATAAAGGCGTCTGTCTCTTTCTTCTCGAGCTGGGGAGAGCTGTACTCTATCTCCACAAAATCCCCTTTCTGGGAAGGCTCCAGCTTGGCTGTCATTTTGGATCTTGATTTTTGAAGCCACTTTAAAGCGTTTTCCATCTCCTTCTCCTCTACTTTCGCTTCTTTTTTCTCTACAGAAGAAGCTATCTTTTTGTAGTCCGGGAGATCAACCTCCGGAAGAACGGAAAATTTGGCCGTAAAGGCAAAGGGGTTCCCTTCAGCTATTTTAGTAACATTGACCTGGGGTTGGGAGATAACCTCCAGCCCCTTTTCTTTAACGGCTTTAAGATAGGAGTCCTGAACAGCCGAATTGGCAGCTTCAGACAATATCTTCTCCTGGCCTACCTTCTCTTTGACAGCTTCTTTTGGAGCTTTCCCTTTTCTAAAGCCCTTGATTTCAATATCTTCTGACAGCTTTGAAACTGCCTTGTCTATATGCTTCTGGAACTCCTCTGAAGGAAGCTCCACTTCCATTTTAACTTCTGATTTTGGTAATTCTTTTAATTCAATTTTCATTAGACTAAGAAACTTACAATTAACAATGCGACAATGTTTAAGACCTTTATCATGGGATTAATAGCAGGCCCTGCAGTATCTTTGCTAGGATCCCCTACCGTGTCTCCTGTTACAGCTGCCTGATGGGCTTTGGAGCCCTTGCCCCCGAAATTTCCGTCTTCTATGTATTTTTTAGCATTGTCCCAGGCAGCTCCTCCTGTAGTCATGGAGATTGCCACAAAGAGACCGGTAACAATGCTTCCTATCAAGAGGCCTCCTAAAGCGTCGGGCCCCAAGAGAAATCCCACTAAAATAGGGAAGACTACGGGAATCAAAGCAGGGATTATCATCTCTTTAATCGAGGCCTTGGTGACAATATCAACACAGGTCTCATAATCTGCCTTTTCTGTCCCCTCCATCAGCCCCTTTATCTCTCTGAACTGGCGCCTCACTTCTTCCACTACCTTAGTTGCGGCTTTTCCTACAGAAGACAAAGCCAGAGAAGCAAAAAGATAGGGAAGGAGTCCTCCTATGAATAAACCTGCTATTACTTTGGGTTTATCCAAAAAGAATTGGACATCTTTTCCCAGCTCTGTTAATTCCTGGGCGTAAACTGAGAAAAGAACCAAAGCGGCCAAGCCAGCAGAACCTATAGCATAAGCTTTGGTAACAGCTTTAGTGGTATTTCCTACAGCGTCTAGGGCGTCTGTATTCTCCCTTACGCTTTCTTCCAATCCTGCCATTTCAGCTATTCCCCCGGCATTGTCTGTAATGGGGCCGTAAGCATCCAAAGCCACAACAACACCTCCTAAAGAAAGCATAGTTGTTGTAGCTAAAGCTATGCCGTAAATTCCAGCCAGAGAATAGCTTGCTATAATCAAGGCTGCAATCAAGATTATAGGCCAGCCCGTGGACTTCATTCCTATAGCCAGGCCTGTAATAATATTTGTGGCGTGCCCTGACTGAGAAGCTCTAGCTATGTCTTTTACGGGCTTATATTTATAGGAAGTGTAATATTCTGTAATTACAAAGAGCCCTGCCACAACTATCAATCCGGTCAAAGAAGCCAGGAAATAGCTTAGGGAATTGTCTACCATCAGTCTTTGAATAACAAAATAGAAGCCGACAGCGGAAAGTATGCCCGAAACAGCCACTCCTTTATAGAGGGCTGCCATAATATCCTTCTTTTTCCCAAGCTTGACAAAGAAGCTCCCTATAATAGAAGCCACAACAGAGATTCCTCCCAACAAAAGAGGCAGATAGATAAACTGAGGATTCTGGGGAAAGATTATGCTTCCTAGAATCATAGTGGCTACAACCGTAACCAAGAAGGTCTGAAATATGTCAGCTGCCATACCGGCGCAGTCTCCTACGCTATCTCCGACCTGGTCTGCTATAACAGCAGGGTTTCTGGGGTCATCTTCCGGAATGCCTTGCTCTATTTTTCCTACTAAGTCTGCCCCTACGTCTGCGGCTTTAGTATAAATTCCTCCTCCCAGCCTTGCAAAAACAGCTATCAAACTGCTTCCGAAGCCTAAGGCTATCAAAGCTTTAAGGTCGCCTACTAAAAGATAGAAACCGGCAATAGAAATAAGAGCCAAGCCCATTACGAGAAGGCCCGTAACAAGCCCCCCTTTAAAAGAGAGGTTCAGAGCGGGCTCTAATCCTTTCTTTCCCGCCTCTGCCACTTTAACATTGGTGCTGGTAGACACCATCATTCCGATATATCCCGAAAGGGCGGAGAATACGGCTCCTATTAAAAAGCCCAGCCCTGTTTTAAAGCCGAGCAGCAAGGTTAAGAGAATAAAAATCACAACAGCAACAATGCCTATTGTTTTGTACTGCCTTTTAAGATAGGAAACAGCTCCCTTCTTTATATTCTTGCTTATCTCAGCCATTTCCCCCGTTCCCGAAGGAGCCTTCTTTATCTGGTTTATTAGAAAATAGACAAAAAGCAGAGTAAAGATTGAAACTGCTATAGGAAGATATAAAGGATTCATTTTAACTTAAAAGAATAAAAATTATTTATCCTCTTTTTTAGTTTTTTTATTTTTGGAACCTTTTTTGGGTTTTTCTTCTGGTTGGGGCTCTTTTTCTTCTGTCTCCTGCCCTTCTACTGTTACTTCTTCTCCCTCCGGAGTCTTAACATCTATCTTCCATCCTGTAAGCTTGGCTGCCAGTCTTACATTCTGGCCTTTCTTTC
>CAZYOI010000039.1:0-5044 GCA_964648705.1 uncultured Candidatus Saccharibacteria bacterium
CCGTCCCAGCCGGTATTGATATCATCGGTCTCGAAGATCAGTTCTCCCCAGCGAGTGTAAATATACAGGCGGTATTCCTGTACCTGCCTGTTGACCCCCGGGAAGAATACTTTGTTCCTTTCAGCATCCGCGAGATCATTCACATTGATCCCGGAAACGGGGCTGTCACCCGGACGGAAGACATTCGGGAACTGCAGTTCTCCTGCCGGGATCACTTTCACTGCCATCGGGATGAAGAGACTGTCGACACAATTCGGGTTACTGGCTATCAGCAGCACATCCTTCCATCCTTCGTACATGTAGACATGGACCGGATCGACGAGGGTGGAGTTGTTCTCGCTGTCCACCTCATCGTCATATTCGCTCACATCGCCGAAGTCCCAGTAATACTCGTCGGCATAGGAGGTCAGGTTAAAAAACCTTACGGGCTTGTCGTTGACGAACACCGAATCAGGTGCATAGTTGAAGAATACCTGTGGCGTCGGATGCACGGTGATCACCACGGAAGCCTGGTCGGTGCCACCCGGACCATTCGCGATTAATTTCACGGTATATTCGCCCGGCTGGTAGAAGACATGTACTGGGTTCTCTTCCCTGGATATCGATCCGTCGCCAAACTGCCAGGTATAGCTGTCAGCATATTTTGATGTATTGGTGAAGGCGATCTCCAATGGATGGCAGCCTTCGGTAATGGATGTGAAACCTGCCACCGGCGGACGTGGATTGACGGTTACCACGGTACTTACGCTGTCGATACAATCACCTAGATAGGTATAGAGTGTGACCGTGTAAATACCTGCAGCTGTATAGGTATGTTCAACAGCTGCATAACTGCTGGTGGTATAATTCGGCGAACCATCACCGAAATCATATTCGAATGTCCACGGACCATCGGCAGTAAGATTGGTGAATGTCACCGGTGCATTGCCGCTTTCCGGGATCACCTGGATATCCGGACTTACAGTAAAGTTAGGTAGCGGGACCGGGTCCACGACGATCTCCACGGTATCTGTCGCTGTACACCCATAGGCGGATGTGGTCTGAAGCACTGTTTCGAACGTTTTGGTTGCCGTGCCCAGGTTTGAATATACATGGTAGGCAGTATAGCTTCCGTTCTCACCCGTACCGTCTCCAAAATCCCAAAGGTAAGCAGCAGCACCGGGCCTGGTCTCCAGCAATACCTCGAGGGGCTGGCATCCACTTGTCGGGGTAGCAGTGATCTCAGGATCGACTTTCGGGTAGATGGTCACGACACTAAGTGCAGTATCCTTGCACCCTTGCGCATCCGTTGCCACCATGGACACATTGTAATAGGCAACAAGACCGGTGGGATCCAGGTTGTCGAAAGACTGGGTGGGATGCTCCTCAGTGCTGGTAGCACCATTATCAAAGTCCCAGTCATAGCTCACTGCATCGGCCGAAGACTTGTTCGTGAAGTTCACAGTAAGGTCACCGCAGCTGGGTGTTGCATTGGATGTAAAAAGTGCTGTGGGCCTGAAATTCTGAATTACCACGCTGGCCTGGCCGAAACAGCCGTTGTCATCTGTTACCGTATAATTGATATTGTAATCGCCTTTCACCCGGGTCCGGAATTCAGCCGTCCGCTGGTTGGTAGGACTTACATGAAGTACGTCACCGGACCAGAGATGCGTCGTGTAATTTCCTGAGCCTCCAGACGGGTTCCCGTCTATGGTCAGCAGCTCGCCACCGCATATCTGCGGGAAGCCGGGCAGGTCTCCTGTAATGTTCGCTGTCGGATTCTCCCATATCGTGAGCTCCACAACATCACTCATCGCAGGTGCACAGCTGCTGCTGACATCCAGGCGGTACAGGTTGCCGTTCATGGCATTTGTGGTATTGTTTACTGTTAACTGATCGCTATCAGCTCCTTCATACATACCATCATTGGACAGCGCAGTCCAGGTATTGCCACCGTCTGTACTTACCATCCACTGGTAAACAAGATCGGGACCGGATGCGGATGCGCTGAACTGTGTGGCCCCACCTTCACATACCTCGTCATCTTCAGGCTGGAAAACGATCTCTGGCAAACTGCTTATATTCAGCAGTACCGGATCGGTTAACTGTGCAGGTGTGCACGGACCTGAAACCTGCACCCTGTAACTGTATCCGTTTTCAGTCAAAGCATCCGAGGTCAGCTTGGTCAGCGTCGGGGTCAGTGCGCCGGTGTAGGCAGTGTCCGTATCCGCGATATTCACATACCCGCTACCGTCATTCCTGTTCACTTTCCACTGGTATTGGAGATCGGATCCCTCTGCCACAACGCTGAATACTGCCTGTTCACCTTCACATACACCCACATTGGCAGGAGGTGTAATGATCACAGGTGGAGTTTGAACGGTCAGCGAAACATCCACCGATTGCTGCTCAGGAGTGCATGTTCCGGATACAACCACCCGGTACTGGTTGGCATCGAAATTCCGGTCCACGTTGAAAATATTCAGGGTGGAGAGTTCCGTTCCGATATAGAATCCTGCATCGCTCAACGGGGTGAATGTTGCACCATCATCTGTACTTTCATACCACTGGTAAGTGAGTCCGCCTCCGGTTGCATTCACGCTGAAGCTCGCTGTTCCGAATTCACATATTGTATCGTTCTCAGGCTGTACCTGGATCTCGGGAGGATTGTCCACGTAGAGGAATGCAATGTTGGACTGTACCCACGGTTGACATTCACCGGTGATACGCACATAGTACCTGTTGAGATGGTCGTCCCTGTCGGCACCCGTAATCTGCAGTGTTGCGGTGCCCTGGCCGGAGTAAATGCCTCCATTCGCAACGGATACAGCACCTGATCCATCATCCACGTACCAGTCGTAATCCAGGTTTTCTCCTGTCGCATCCACTGAGAATGTGGTAGCGTCGCCTTCACAGATGGTTGCATCTTCGGGCTGTACCCAGATCTGCGGTGCTGCATAAACGGTCAGTGTTGCTGCATCAGATGTCAGCGGTCCACCACAGCTATTGGTTACGGTTGCTTCGTAGGTGTACCCGGTCATTGCCGAATCCACACCGAAGATCTGCAGCGTGGTGCTGTTGGTTCCGACATATCCGCCACCCTCTGTCAGCGGCATCATACCCGCGCCACTGTTTTCGTACCATTGGATCTGCGGTGCCGTGGTCGTGCCCGCGTCGATGGTGAATGAAACATTGTTCAGTTCACAAGTGGCGGTATCCTGCGGCTGTTCAACGATCTCAGGTGCCTTATAGACAGTCAGTTCAACAATATTCGAATATTCAGGTGCCCCGCAATCTCCGGTCACCTCCAACTGATAGGTAGTACCGTCCATGCTGAAGGGCGCACCGGTGATCACCAGCGTCGAAGCATTCGCGCCGGAATAAACACCCGCATTGGTCACGGGCACAAAGCCCCCGCCACTGTTGTCGTCCACTAACCACTGGTATTGCGGATTGGTGGTGAACCCTGCATTGGCGGTAAACAGGGTATCACTGCCTTCACAGATGGCTGCGTTGACCGGCTGTTCTGTGATTTCGGCGTTTTCGGTAACGGTAAGGGTTACCACGTCACTGGTATCGTTCGGTGTACAGTATCCGCCCAGGATCAGCCGGTAATTGAAACCGTTCATGGAACTGTTTACTGCAAGGATTTGAAGCGTATCGGTACCTGCACCTGAATATTGCGTGCCGAATACCGGATTCCAGCCACTTACGCCATCGTTCACTTCCCACTGGTAGACCGGATCGGAAGTGATCCCGGCATCCATGCCGAAAAGTGCCGGCAGACCCTCACATGCCAATGCGTCAACAGGCTGGGTGAGGATAGCAGGACGATTCATAACAGTAAGCGTTGCAACCAGCGAGGTATCGTTCGGTCCGCAACCGTTACCGACGATCGCCCGGTAAAGAGTGCCATTATAACTTGCGTCTGCAGCAGTAAGCAGCAGCGTATCGCCGTTTGCATTTGTGCTGAATATCGCTCCTGTGGCAGTGTTCCAGCTGCCTGCGTTGAAATATTCCCACGTGACCACGGGCGAAGTGGTAGCCCCGGTACTGATACCGAAGGATGTATTGTCACCTTCACAGATGGTCTGGTCAAGTGGCACACCAATCACTTCAGGACGCTCTTCGACGGTCAGGATCGCCTCTTCGGAAATGCTGTCGGGGGCGCATGCTCCAGATACCACTACGCGGTAACGCGTACCGTTGATGCTGCTGTTTACCCCGTTGATCTGCAATGTATCGTTGTTGATGCCTTCATAGATCGTAGCGGGGACATTGAACCAGCTGGCGCCGTTGTAATACTGCCATACGAATGCGGGAGCCGTGGTGAGGCCGGGATCCACGGTGAAGATCACGGTGTCCTGCTCGCATGCTGTTACATCATCCGGATGATCGGCGATCTCCGGTTTCTCACTGATGGTGATCAACGCCTCTGCAGAAGGTATTGTTACCGGACATTTTCCTGAAACGCTGGCCCTGAACAGGTACCCGTCATAGGCCGAAGGTATGGCTGCGATATCGAGGGTGTCGTTGTCGGAAACCATTATTTCCGGTAGTGCGGCTGCATCGTTCCATCCTGCACCGCCATTGCTGCTGTATTCCCAGAGATACCCTGGCTGGGTCGTTGCGCCGGCATTCACGAACAGCATGATGTCACTGTCTTCACATACCGATCTGTCTGCCGGATCGATCAGGATTTCCGGACGTATGTCGATGGTCAGGGTGGCTGCATCGGAGGTGATCGGAGGTGCGCATGTGCCGCTGATGATCACCCGGTATCTGAAATTGTTGTAGCTGATGTCCGGACTGTTTACGAACAGCGTCTGTTCATCCACTCCTGTGTAATCACCTGAAGTCTCGTCTGCAGCAGTGAGGTTGAGCCACGCGCCAAACTGGTTCACCTGCCATTGGTATTCTGGTATGGTGGTCACACCGGGATCGACTGTGAATTGGGCCTGGTCATTCTCACACACCGTGTCGTTTTCGGGTGGCGCGGCGATCTCAGGCAATTGGTTCACAGTCAGCAGCACCGCCGGGGATAATGCTGTATCCGGACAAATTC
>CAZYOI010000040.1:0-4713 GCA_964648705.1 uncultured Candidatus Saccharibacteria bacterium
TTTTTACAGCTTCAATAGGATTTTCTCCCACTTCAATCCATCCTGCAGGATGATTCCATTTTCCTGCGTCAAAACGCTTTTGTCCTGATTCTTTAACTAAGAGAAACTTGCCTTTTTTCTCTATAATGGCCCCGGCAACACCGAATGTTTGGGTAAATACTCTTTTCATATTATCTCAAATTCTCTAAAACATCTTTTTTAATTCTTGCCGTCTTGTGATTTAGAAGATCAAGCTCGGGAATAGGATCTGCTAAAGCAATTTCTTTTTTAAGATCTTCATCTATTTTCTGGAGATTGTAATCTAAAACAAGTTTCTTGTAATTAATCCAGTCTACTTTCTTTTCTTTTAAAAGACCGAAAATATCAATTAAATCTTTTCTTCCCTTACTGGATCCTTTTCTCTCTCTTAAAACAAAAGCTTTAAGAATAAGAAGCACTTCTGGAAAAGGAACCTGAAAGCCTTCTACAGATTGGGAATACTTTCTAATATCTTCTACAGGAAAACCCAACTTGGAGAAATGAGGAAGATATATGTCAATATCTACGCCTCCTTTCTTTGCCTCATATTTTTTTAATCTCTCGTTTTTCGAAACATCAAATCCCCTTTTTACCTTCTCCAGCTCCTTGTAATCTAAAACTATATCAATATCTTTTGATTTCAAAGCTTTAGTATAAAGAAAAACAGCCCATCCTCCGATAAGAATAAAGTCAAAGCTCTTTTTGAGCTCTTGAAGGGTTTTAAAGCTCTTCTCCGTTATAATATCGTGATAATACTCTGCCATAATATTAAGCTATTATTTTCTCTTTTAAAGCTTCTAGAAAGTCCTTAGCATACCATTCTGGAATATTCCACAAATCAACAAAAGTCTGGCTGTCCGGGGTAATGTTTCCGAATTCCTTAAGCCAGGGATCCTCTAAAAGAACAACTAAATTAGGATATCCTTTTTTATAAGGAAAACGATTCTTGATTTCGTCTAAACCATCTTTCTTAGAATAGATATAGACTTTGTCGTAGTCTGCAGGCGCATCTTTGTATTTTTTAACAAAAGCTGTGAAAGCTCCGAAGACAACATTGGGAGGAAGCTCTGACTCAATCTCCTGCACCGGCTTTGAAACATTGGTCTGGTAGATAATCTCTTTGTTCAGATTTCTTAAGGTAGCCCAAAGATACAAAAGCTTCTCTATATCTATTATTTTAAAACCCCTTCCTCCGGCTTTAACAATACCTGACTGTCTGGGAGCTTTTAGGGCGTTGAAAACAGTACTCAAAGAAAACTTGTACTTTTGAGCTATTTCTTTCTGAGTTCCTTCAACTTTTTTATTCTCAATGGCTTGAGACAGAATCTCCCGCCAAATAATCTCTTTTTTAGTCATAGTTTCGATATTTTAACCATAAAATAGGCTTCATTTCTATAATAATCGAAACAAAGATTATTGTCAATACTACTCCCCTATCTCAATCTGATTAGGAGTTTCCAGAATAATCTCGGGCTTTCCTTTATACTCTTTTATCTCGCCCATAACTCTAACTGTCTTGTTTAGATAATAATTCTCCGGGTTCTCAACAAACTTATACAAATCAGAACTGAATATTACAGCTACAAAACAATGATTAGGATAAGCTTTTTCAAAGTTTAAAAATACAGTATTACTTTTTAGATCATGATAGCTGTCTGCAACCTTGCCCTCAACAATCGATTCTCTTCCAGAATATTTCCCGGCCAAACAGGCTCCAACCACATCATACCCAAGCTTTTCAGCAGTTAAATTCTCCCATTGAAAATCTTTATCTTCCAAAACTTCAACTAAAGAAGACCATTTGCAGCCTATTTCATTCTCAATAGCTTCCTTTTCAGCTTTAGTTATCTCTTCTTTGTATTTTACATCCGGAGGATAAAACCTGGCTATAGCCAAACCTTCTTTTACTAATTGAAGATTAACATTTCTATTATCTAAAAAAACATATCTTAAACATCTGTCATACTGGTCCACATCTGTCTTGTCTTTCTCCAGCCCTACCTTTTTATTTAAAACAAGCTCTTCCAGTCTTTCTTTGGCTTCGCTATAACAAGGAAAGCCGGATTCATCGGCGTCAATGCCCAACAGCCTGACATGAAAGCCCCCCTCTACAACAACAGTATCTCCGTCTATAACTTTAGTTACTGCCGCCTCTGAGGGAGCCGGGCACTTGCCGGATTCATCAGCAGGGATTCTTTGGAAAGGAGCAAGATAAACAGCAGCTCCGAGAATTAAAGCCCCGGCAATAATAGCTATTACTATCTTGTTTCTTTTAAAAAAGCTTATCATAGAACCTTAAAGAAAAGATCTAAAAGATAAGGAAGAAACAGCAAAAGCCCTATTAGGGCAGCTCCGATCGAAACAACCAAAACAGCTCCGGCTGAAATATCTTTTATTCTTTTTACCCTCGGATCGTGATCAGGCTCTAAAAAATCTAAAACTCTCTCAATCTGAGTATTTAAAAGCTCAAAAGCTAAAACAGAAGCCACTAGAAAAACTACAACTGTTTTCTCTATAGAACTCAAGCCCAAAACAAACATCAAGATTAAAACTAAAAGACCGCAGAAGCATAAAATCTGAAAGGTTTGTTCTGTATGGGCTGTCTTAAGACCTTCAAAGGCCGCTTTAAAGCTGGATTTGAGCTTTTTGAGTTTTATCATTTATAAGGATTTTTTTAAATAAAAAATCAAAAGTAGCCGCTTTAAATATTTCTTCTACAGCAGATTCAAAACCTTCCTTCTTATTACTCTGGCTGTCTTTCGGCTAGCTGGCGGTTAAGCTCGTTTATAAGGTTCTGTTTGAAATCTTTTACAATCGCCTGCTGATCTTGAGGCAGAAGAACCCCCAATTCTGCTTTAAAGTCTATCTTTCCAGCTTCTAAAATAATTTCATCTTTAAAGCTGCTTAATTTTTCCTTTTGCTCATTTTCTAACAGGCCTTTGCGCATAATAAAATATAAGTCGTAAAAATCACGCGCCTTTTTGCGCTTTAACAGAGCGTCAAAGACTTTTTCATCCAGAAGCTCTTTCTGGGGTAAATGCAAAACATTATATGTCGGAATGAAATCGTTGGCTATACTATCTACTTCTCCCTTAACAATTCTGCCGTTTCGCGAAGAAACATTGACTGACACAACAACAGGAGGATAATCATAGATCTTAAATGTGGCCTCGCCGTAATACCCTTCTTTTGTCCGGCCTGGTTTTGGTCCAAGCTCTACTTTAATGCCAACTTTTTCAATCTCAGCTAGAACCTTAATAAATATATCTTCCACAAACTCATTCTGTAAAGGCGGCTTTATATTAAAAATAGAAAAATCCAAATCCTCTGAAAAACGAGGGCTATTGTAGATAACTCTTAAAGCGGTTCCTCCCTTAAAAAGAATGTTTTCTGTCCCCTCTATTTTATAGAGGCAGGAGAGAAAAAGATGTTGAAAATATTCACGAACAACATTTGGAAAATCGCTGGTTTGGCGCTGAGTAGCTAGTTTTTGAATGGCATCTTGGGAAATCATATAAGAGTGGTTTTTATAACGCTGATTAATTTTTTGTTATTAAATAATTTAGCATAACGGAGGGCTTTTGCCTTATTGATTTTTTCCCTTTTTAAACGGCTAACCGGCTTTTTGCCGCTAACCAATCTTAAGTAATTTAAATCAACAAATGCTTTCTCGGGCTCGGCAATTAAAAAACTAGATCCTTTTTGTTTCTGGACAGAATAACCGGTAAAGGCCTCTTTTTTTATATGACGATAAGAAAATGACTTGCCTAAAGCCTGAAAAAAACGGGTGGTTTTTGTTGTAATCGAAGTTATTTCATAAACTGTTTCTGGAATAATCTGGTAATAAGAAAGGGCGAATTCTAAAGAGATATAAGAAGGTTCATACAATTTATTTGCTAGATAAAGATCGGAGATATCTTCATCTGATAACATATATAGGCCTTGTTTAAGGCGCAGGATATGTCCTTCTTTTTTGAGGCGGTGAACTAAAAAACGGGTAGCTGTTTTTGACCTCCCTAAAAACCTCTGTATATCAAGAGGGGTAAAAAGCCGTATCTCTTTCCTTTTTATTTCTCGTTCAAAATCTCTCCATTTCATAAAATTAGCACTTTATGCTAATTTACCAAAACGCTATATGTTTGTCAATACCCGGAACTAAGAAAAAGCGGCCCTTAAAAGAGCCGCTTACAGTTGACCTAATCATCAAAAAAATCTTTCAGTTTTTCTCTTAATCTTTCTCTCTGTCTCTCTCGCCTTTCTTCCTGCTGCTCTTCCCATTCCTCTCGCCGCTCTTCCATTTCTTCTCTGTAATCGTCGTCATAGCGGCGATAACGGCGAGGATAATGGCGATAGCGATGATAACGAGGAGAGTAGTAATGATGCCGATGATAGTATTCTCCTCTATCCCGGAAAATAGAGATCAGCCCCCCTATAATCTCGCCTAAATCGCTATGGCGGCGGTAATACCGCCTGTGGCGATAAGGACTGACCCTCGGGTGGTAATGCCTATACTCCGGCCTTATCACCCTCACCTCGACACGGGGGTGGCGAGACCTGATTCTAACTCTCCATCTTTGAGCGTAACAGGAATCGGCTTTCATTACAGCCAAGCCTATTCCCAAAACCAAAACTGCCATAAGAACGCCTACCATTGCCCTTTTCATCTTCTTCTCCTTTCTGAAGAACCGGTTTATT
>CAZYOI010000041.1:0-4571 GCA_964648705.1 uncultured Candidatus Saccharibacteria bacterium
GTCCTAAACCGTTAGACGATGGGGCCTAACATTTAAACTTTATCTTAAAAATTGAAAAAAATCAAGCTTTCAGATAAGATAAATAATTATGAAGATATTATCAATAGAAACAAGCTGCGACGACACGGCAATAGCTGTTCTTAAAGCCTCAGAAGAAGGTTTTAATATCCTCTCTAATCTAGTCTCTTCTCAAATAGAAATACATAAAGAATGGGGAGGGGTTTATCCTTCCCTGGCCAAAAGAGAGCACCAGAAGAACCTTGTCCCCCTGCTGGAAAAGACCCTGGAGAAGATAAGCGGCAAAGAGGATTTTAATTTCAACAAAAAGGAATTAAAAGAGATTCTTTCAAGAGAGAAAGGCCTTTATAACTCTTTAGCAAAGCTCCTCTCTTCTTCCAAAAAGCCGGAAATAGATCTTCTAGCCGTAACAAAAGGCCCGGGCCTTGATCCCTGCTTATGGACGGGAATAAACTTTGCCAAAGCTCTTTCTTCTGCCTGGAATATACCTTTAGTGGGAGTAAATCATATAGAGTCGCATATCCTGGTAAACCTTCTTGAAGATAAGATAATCTTCCCTGCCGTAGCTTTAATAGCGAGCGGAGGACATACCCAGCTTATTCTGGCAAAAGGTATCGGAGAATACAAGCTTCTGGGCCAGACAAAAGACGACGCTGCAGGAGAATGCTTTGACAAAACAGCCAGAGTTTTAGGACTGGATTATCCCGGAGGGCCTGCTATAGAGAAAATAGCGAAGAATCATAATATAGGGGTTGAACTGCCAAGGCCTATGATAAAAAGCGACGACTACAACTTCAGCTTCTCCGGCCTTAAAACAGCTGTTTTGTACAAATACAAAAACAAAAGAAAGGAATACAAAGAAGAGACGGCTTTCCAGATACAGCAGGCCGTAATAGATGTTTTAATCTCCAAAACAATAAAAGCTGCCAGAGAATACAAAGCAGAAAGCCTGATCCTTGGAGGAGGAGTTACGGCAAACAGAGAATTAAGAAAGCAGTTCAGAGAGAAATTAAAAGAAAAAGGCCTCAAAACAAAGCTGCTGGCGCCAGATCCCGGTTTCTCCACAGACAACGCTGTTATGGGGGCTGTCGCCGCTTTCTATCATAAAGACGAAGCAGGCAGAGAAGTTTTGTCAGAACCCAGCTTAATGATAGAATAAAAGTATGGAAAAAACATACAAGCCAGAAAAAGTCGAAAAGAGAATCTACAGGTTTTGGGAGGAATCTGGCTTTTTTAATCCGGACAACCTGAAAGGGAAAACTCCTTTTGCTGTAATGATTCCCCCTCCAAACGTAACAGGCAGGCTCCATATGGGACACGCTTTAAATACTGTTATCCAGGATATTATCATCCGCCAGAAGAGAATGGAGGGATACAAGACCTTATGGCTTCCGGGAACAGACCATGCGGGAATCGCCACCCAGAACGTAGTTGAAAAGAAATTAAAAAAGGAAGGCAAGAGCAGATTTGATCTAGGAAGAGAGGAATTCATCAAAGAAGTTTGGAGATGGAAAGAGGAATACGGAAACATTATTCTAGACCAATTAAAAAGATTAGGGGCTTCCTGCGACTGGTCAAGAACAAGATTTACCATGGACAAAGAATACGCTCAAGCTGTAAAGAAGGCCTTCTTGCACTACAAAAAGAAAGGGCTTATCTACAGGGGGAAAAGGGTGGTAAACTGGTGCCCGAGATGCGCCACCAGCCTTTCCGATCTGGAGCTGGAGTATAAAGAGGAAAAGGGGAAATTATGGTATATCAGCTATCCTTTAAAAAAAGGAGGGAGTATTGCGGTGGCTACAACCAGGCCCGAAACCATGCTGGGAGATACGGCCGTGGCTGTAAACCCCAAAGACAAAAGATACAAAGACCTGATAGGGAAAAAGATAATCCTTCCTTTAACTGGAAGAGAAATACCCGTAGTTTCAGACGGGCTGGTTGACAGAGAGTTCGGCACAGGAGCTGTAAAAGTGACTCCGGCCCACGATCCCGCAGATTACAAGATAGCGGAAAACAACAATCTGGAAATGATAGAAGTAATTTCAGACAAAGGAAGAATGACAGACAAGGCGCCCGCTCCTTACCGAGGATTAAAAACAAAAGAAGCAAGAGAAAAAGTAGTTGAAGATCTTAAAAAAGAAGGGCTGATTGAAAAGATTGAAGATTACGCCCATCAGGTCCCCAAATGCTACAGGTGCGGCACTACGGTAGAGCTTATTCCTTCTCTCCAGTGGTTTCTGAAAATGGACGAACTGGCAAAATCGGCTTCAGAGCCCGTCAAAAAAGGAGAAATAAGGTTTATTCCCAATAACTTCAAAAAGCCCTATCTTGAGTGGCTGAAGAACATTAAGGACTGGTGCATCTCCC
This sequence comes from uncultured Candidatus Saccharibacteria bacterium, assembly GCA_964648705.1. GTDB lineage: Bacteria > Patescibacteriota > Minisyncoccia > Minisyncoccales > GWA2-38-27 > CAZDXV01. Next base: position 2,386 of record CAZYOI010000041.1, read on the forward strand.
GCCAGCTCTGGTGGGGCCACAAAATACCTCTTAAAGGGGAGACTGACGTTCTGGACACCTGGTTCAGCTCTGCTCTCTGGCCTTTCGCCGCTCTGGGATGGCCCGAAAAGACAAAGGATTTTAAAACCTTCTATCCCACCCAGGTCTTGACCACGGCAAGGGATATAATCAACCTGTGGGTAGCCAGAATGATATTCTCTTCAAAGGAATTCACCAAAAAGAACCCTTTTAGGGATGTTTATATCCACGCTACAATCCTTACCAGAGACGGAAAGAGAATGTCCAAATCCCTGGGAACGGGCGTAGATCCCCTGGAATTGGTGGATCAATACGGAGCTGATGCTGTAAGATTCGGCATAGCCTTCCAGATTATGGGAAACCAGGATATTAAGTTTGTTTCAGACAACATTGTTATGGGAAAGAAATTCTGCAACAAAATCTGGAACGCTGCCAGATACATCTTAATGAACGTTAAAGAGGAAACAGATATTGGAAAAATAGACAAAAAGAAGCTGACCAAAGCTGACCGGAAAATCCTCAAAGACCTAGAAAAGGTTAAAAAAGAAGCAAACAAGAGGCTAAGAAATTATGAGTTCGGAAAAGCGGCCCGCCAGCTTTATGACTTTTTCTGGCACCAGTTCTGCGACAAGTACATTGAAGCGTCGAAAAACCAGAACGGAGGGGAGACAAACAAAGTCCTTCTTTATGTTCTCAGCCAGTCCCTAAAGCTTCTACATCCCTTTATGCCCTACATCACAGAAGAAATTTACCAGACTCTCCCTCTTAAAAATAAAAAGTCGTCTATAATGGTAGAAGAGTGGCCTAAATAGATATGAATTATTCTGTCGCTATATTCTTCGGTCTGGCTCCCAGTTTCATCTGGCTTTTGTTTTACCTCAGAAAAGACAGCCATCCGGAATCCAATAAAATGGTAATTAAGATCTTTCTGTGCGGCATAGCTATAGCTCTGACGGCAGCTTTCGCAGAACTGGGAATCGCCTCTTTTTTCGGAGAGAAATCAACTCTTTTAAGATGGATATTGTACAATCTTCTAGGGATAGCTTTTGTAGAAGAGCTGTTGAAGTATCTGGTAGTCAGAAGGAAGATATTGGGAGATTCTGCCTTCGACGAGCCGGTGGACGCTATTATCTATATGATTATTACAGCTTTGGGCTTTGCCGCTTTGGAGAACATCCTTATCCTTACAGCTTTCAGAGAAGCCTTTCCCTTTTTCAATACAATGTTAACTTCCGCTCTTAGATTCGCAGGAGCCACCTTTCTTCACGCTTTAGCTTCCGGAACCGTTGGATTCTTTCTGGCCCTTTCCCTTTTCTACACCAAAAAGAGAACAAAACTGATAACAGCGGGGATAGCTTTAGCTACTGTCTTGCATGCTGTCTACAATTTATCTATAATAAAGGCAGGAGAGAATATTTCCTGGGCCTTAATACCCCTGATTCTCCTTGTTTCTATGGCTATATTTCTTTCCTACGGATTTAAAAAAGCCAAACAATTAAAAAGCGTTTGTAAAATAAGAACCTGAGCCTCGCTCAGAACCTTGATTCGCTAAAGAATTAATATATATTCTTAAAATAAAGTAAAATGCCATCATTTTTAGACAAACTTCAAAAGGGAATGAAAACAGACGAGGAAAGCCTTGAAGAAATAATGGACGAGGAATCTTCTCAAAAAGAAGAGCCCAAAGTTGAGCTTGCTTCAGCCAAGAAGAAAAGCAAAAAGTCCGAAAAGAAAAAAACCGTCAAGGTAGAAAAGGAAAAGTCCGAAAAGAAGCCTGAAAAGAAGAAAGAGCCGGGCAAAGGATGGTTTGAATCGGCAGGAGAGCTGACAATAGACCTTTATGAAACAGGAAAAGACATAGTAATCAGATCTGCCATAGCAGGGGTAAAGCCGGACGATCTTGATATCAGCTTTGAAGACGATATGGTCATTATCAAAGGAAAGAGAGAGGAGGAAGAGGAAGAAGAAAGCAAGAACTACTTCTACCAGGAATGCTATTGGGGATATTTTTCAAGAGAAATCATTCTCCCCAAAGAAGTGGACTCCTCCAAGGCCAAGGCCTCTATAAAAGAGGGGGTTCTTGTTATAACAATGCCTAAAATTGAAAAAGAGGAAAAAAGAAAAATAAAAGTAAAATCAGAAGACGAAGAATAGAATCAAAAAAACAG
>CAZYOI010000042.1:0-4196 GCA_964648705.1 uncultured Candidatus Saccharibacteria bacterium
TTGGACTCTACCCTTACTTTGGTTCCCTTCTTTTCTGTCTTTTCGGGTTTTGCTTTGGGAATTGTTACAGAAAGGAGTCCGTCCTGGTAATCCGCCTTGGCTTTCTTATCTTCCACTTCCACGGGCAGAGGCAGAGATCTCTTGTAAAAACCCTTGCTGATCTCTTTTCTGAAGTATCCCTTCTTTTTCTCCTCTTTTCTGTCTATGACCTTGCCCTGGACCGTCAAGACATTGTCTTTTACTTCAACATCGATGTCTTTAGGGTCTACTCCCGGAAGCTCTACTTTGGCTACCACCTCTTTTTCTGTTTCATAAACATCTGTTCTGGGAACTCTCATTTCGGGCAGGTTGGAAAACAGGCCTGACTCGTCCCAATCGTCAAAAAACCTGTCTATTTCCCTAAAGGGTCTCCATGGAACTAAAGGCATAATTTTAGCTGTATATTCCTTTTAAGAATACACAGAGATTAATGGCTTTTTTCCGACCTTTTGGAAATTTTGACTTTGGCGGGCCTTAAAACCCTGCCGTTTATCATATATCCCCTTTTTTCAATCTCAACTATTGTTTCCGGCTCTTTTTTAGATTCTACTTCTCCCATTATCTCATGAAGCTTAAGGTCTACCTTTTTATTCAAACATTCTATTTCTTCCACTCCTTCTTTCTTTAAGATATTTAAAAGCTGGTCTTTTATCTTTAAAAACCCTTTTGTCCACTGATCTTTCTTTTCTTTTTCTTTGAGTTTCTCCTCCGCTAAGTATATGTTGTCCAAAACAGGAAGAATCTCCAAGATAAACTCTTCTTTGACGTATTTTGAAAGATTGCTCAGTCTTTGAGACTCTTCTTTTTTGTAATTAATAAGATCTGCCTGAGCTCTCTTCCAGCCTTCCAGATACTTTTCTTTAAGCTCTTTTTCTTTCTTTAACTCTTCTTTCATTAAAATTCTTCTAACAGTTTTGTTAGCGAAGTTATAGCTCTGATGTTTTTGTCATAGGCCATTCTGCTCGGGCCCAAAAGAGCTATAACAACCTTTTTTCTTTTAGAGGATATCAAACTTATATCGCTGGACCCCAAAAGAGATCTTTCTCTCCCTATATACACCTCTATATCCTCTCCTTCAAGCTCCTTTATTCTCGACTCTACCTCTCCCACCGCTTTCAAGAACTCCTCTCTGAATCTTTTATCTTCAAACTCGGGATTCTGAAAGGCCTCTCTCCATCCGTCCTCCCATAAGAGATCTTTGTCTGAAAGATAAGTTAAAGCTATGCCGGAAGAAAAAGAAGACAAAAGCCTTGTAGCCAGTTCGGCGAACTTGAAGACGTTTTCCGTTTCTTTTCTCAATCTTCTTAAATCTTTTATTAAAAAATCATCTTCATCCTCCAACAGATTGTCTACAAAATGCCTGTAGGCTTTGTTCGTGGGCACTCTTCCAGCCGAAGTATGGGGCTGCTTTAGATAGCCTTTCTTTGCAAGCTCTTGCATTTCGTTTCTTACTGTAGCAGAGCATACATCCAGCCTGCAGCTTTTCTTTAAAAGTTCGGAGCTTACAGGCTTAGCTGTATTCACATATTCTCTAATCAATCTGTCAAGCAGTTCTGTTTGTCTTTTTGTAATAGGCATTCTAAAACCATTTTAAGAAATTAGCACTCCCTTGTCAAGAGTGATAAAATAAAAGCCCGCTTGTTTCACTTTGGAATAGAATTTATGACAGGAATCCCCTTCTTTTTTTATTTCAAAATGATATAATATTTTAATGAAGTTTTTAACCGAAAGAAAAGTAATAATAATCCTTTTGATAATTATAGCTTTAGCTGCTTTTTTCAGATTCTGGAGTTTAGACTCTATTCCTCCGGGTCTTTATCCCGATGAAGCTATAAACGGAAACGACGCTTTAATCAGCTTAAAAGAATGCAGCTATAAGCTTTTCTATCCTGAAAACAACGGAAGAGAGGGCCTTTTTATCTGGCTTCTTTCTCTGTCTTTCGGATTATTCGGACCCAGCATAGCAGCTTTAAGAATAGTTCCCGCTCTCTTTGGAACGCTTACCGTTTTAGGCCTTTATTTCTTGGTTAAAACATTATTTCCGGAAAAAAGAGGGAAGCTGATAGCTCTCCTTTCTTCTTTTTTTCTGGCTGTCTCTTTCTGGCATGTTAATTTCTCAAGAATAGGATTCAGAGCTATTTTAGTTCCCTTTTTATTAGTATTCGGCTTTTACTTTTTAAATAAAGCTTTAAAAGATAAAAGATGGATCTTTCCTGCTCTTTCCGGTATATTTTTAGGTCTTGGCTTTTATACATATATTTCTTACAGATTTGTAATCTTTCTATTTTTACTTAATATTATTGTAGGATTGTTCTATTACAACAAAAAGATACTCTTAAAAACAGCGGCTTTATGCGCCCTAGTAACTTTTATTGTGGCTTCGCCCCTTGGATTCTATTTTCTGAAAAACCCGGAGGACTTCTTTGGCAGAGCTTCGGGCGTCTCTGTTTTAAGCCAGGAGAATCCACTTTATAAAACGGGAGAGTCCTTTGCCGTCCACACGGGAATGTTTAATGTTTACGGAGACCATAACTGGCGCCATAACTTTTCAGAATCCCCCCAGCTTTTATGGCCCGTAGGAATACTCTTTTTAATAGGATTTATCCTTTCTGTCGCTTATTTAATAAAAAGAGACAGAACAAAAGTTATAGCATCCTCTTTGCTGCTGGGATGGTTTTTTATCTTCTTGATGCCGGGCGTCTTAACTTATGAAGGAATACCTCATGCTTTAAGGGTAATAGGAGTTATCCCCGCTGTCTATATCTTCTCCGGATTGGGAGGCGTCTGGCTCTTTTCAAAGATAAAGAAGTTCTTTAAAAAAGAGAAGCTTTATTTTCTCTTGATAGCTGTTCTTCTTTTCTCTATAGCTTTCTCCCAGGCTGACAAATACTTCAATATCTGGAGCCGAAAAGAAGAAGTCAAAGGAGCTTTCTCTTACAACTATGTTTCAATGGGAAGATATTTAAACACCCTTGAAAAGGATACTTATGTTATAGTAAACAAAGGAGGAGTTCCCGTCCCCTATCCTGACGGAATCCCTATGCCCTCTCAAACCCTTCAGTTCATAGAGAGAACAAAAGAAAATCAAGTCGGCGCCGTATATCTTAAAGAAGACCAATTAGAGAGGATAGACAAAGAAAAGAAGTCCTCTATTGTCCTTATGGGGCATAATGAGGATTTAATTATAAAGCTGTATAAAAAGTTTCCCAACGGCTTTCTCGAAGAAAAAGAGGGCTTTTGGGTCTATAACCTAGATTAAACATGCCAAACAAAAGAACATATATCATAGCTGCCGCCTTATTAATCTTTGTTTTAATAATAACTGTTTTAAGCATCAGAAACGACTCTTTAACAATGGACGAACAAGCCCATCTCCCTGCGGGATACAGCTATCTGACCCAGCAGGATATGAGAATAAACCCGGAACATCCTCCTCTAATAAAAGATTTGGCGGCTGTTCCCCTCCTTTTTATTAAAGATATTAATTTCCCCTATGAATCAAAATCATGGGAAGAAGATGTAAACGGACAGTGGGATTTTGGAAACAAGTTTCTGTTTAAAAACCAGAACCCAGCAGAAAAAATGATTTTCTGGGGAAGAATACCCATAATTTTCCTTCTTTTAATCCTTGGCTTTTATGTCTTCTTGTGGACAAGAGAGATTTTCGGGAACAAAGGAGGACTGATAGCTCTTTTCCTTTATTCTTTCTCTCCTACTTTTCTAGCGCACGGAAGATTGGTAACAACTGACCTGGCTGCAGCTTTAGGAGCTTTTATAGCAACCTATTATTTTGTTAAGTTCTTAAAAAAACCTGTCAAGAAATATATTATTTATGCCGGAATAGCTTTTGGCATAGCTCAGCTGCTTAAATTCTCTCTTATACTCCTTTTTCCTCTCTTTATCTTTTTGTTTATTGTCTGGGCCATAATAAAAGCTTCAAATAAAAAAGAGTTTATTGAAAACCTGGGCAGATACTTTGTTTTGACGGTCTTGGTGGGAATAATAGCTCTAGCTTTAATCTGGACAGTATATATCTTTCATACTTGGAACTACCCCCCGGAAAAACAGGTCTCTGACACAGAATCCATACTGGCTTCTTTTGGAAGCAGACCGCTAGCTAACGCTGTTGTCTGGATGGCCGACAAGCCCATATTAAA
>CAZYOI010000043.1:0-4192 GCA_964648705.1 uncultured Candidatus Saccharibacteria bacterium
ATATGTTGATGGTAAGAGTATTTTTTATAACGATTCAATTAATTTTCCGAGAGAGTATAAATTTGTTCTTACTAATCCGCCGTATTTGCACAAGAATAAAGCAGATAAAAAAACGAAGGAGAAATTCTTTTCTGGTATTCATTCTTCTTTTGAAGACTTGTATCAAGTTTCTATATACTCTGTCCTTAATTCGGAGGAGGGGATACTCATTGTCCCTCTTAATTTTCTTTCTGCTGAAAATTCTACAAGAATCCGTAATCTTTTCTTTGAGAAATTTAGAATTGTTAAGCTTAATATATTTTTACGGCAGGTTTTTCAGGACACAACCTATAACGTAGTTTCTTTTTACTACAGGAAGAAAAAGAAACCTTCAGATATAAATCGAATAACAGCAACTGTTTTCCCCGAGAAAAAAAGAATTAATTTTTCTTTAGAAAAGAAATTTAATTGGCAATTTGGCGGGGAATTTGTTAACGAAATAAAAAGAACTAGGGACTATTTAGAAATCCAGCGGCTGACAGAAGGTCTTTTGGAGCAGGGAACTTATGAAGCTAGAATGGCGCTTCAAAATATTAAAGAAGTAAGGAATTTTACGATTCATAAAAATGTAAAAGATATTTTGGAAAGAAATATCTTGTTATTAAGAGCGATCGACAGTAAAAACGGAAAGAAAATACAATTGGAAGACATAAGAAAATATGACATTTTGGGGCTTGTTGGTAAAAATACTTCCCGCAATATGGCCCATATAATTTTGAGGCAAGAAATTTCTATTAAAGAGCAGGAAAGATTGATAAAAGAATTCAATAAAGAATTAGAGTGGAATAGAAAGAAATATTTCTCTCTTTTTCTTACTAATTTCCGGGACAACGGGCGTAAAAGAATTTCTTTTGATTTTGCCTATAAGCTTTTGAATTATCTTTATGAAAAAAAGCACTCAAAACAACCAACATTACTTTAAAATATCGCAGGATAATCCGGAGCCGTTTTTAGACGATGCTTATACCTTTGACGAGAAGAGCCCGCATCTTAAGGATTATGTTAAGAACACAAAAGAAATTAAGGAAATTTTAATTACAATAAAAAAATTAGAAGAGAAAAAAGAAGACTTAAAAATAGTAAATAAATATTATAAAGATCTCCAAAAGACTCTGTCTATTTTTTCAAATTGTTCCGAATTCGTTTGTTTTGTTAGCGCTTGTGATAATACCCTTAAGGACGTAAAAGAGGATTTAAGCTTATTGAAGAAAATCACAAAAAGATATTTCTCAAAAAGAAAACTCAACGAAATAGTTCCGGAGGAGTGGGTTCAGGCGATAATAGATTCTAACTCTTCTCGCAAAAAGGGAAAATGCGGAGAATTGAAGTTAATTTCTATATTAGAAAGATTTGGTTTTAAAAAAGTTAAAGATTGGGAAAGTTTTAATAAGTCTGATAAATGCGTGGCACAATTTTCTAAACCTTTTACTGTTAAAAAAATCCAAAAAAACCTCAATGCTAAAATTAGAACTAAAAAACAAGGTAAAAAACTGGATTTAATAATAAAACATAATAGTAAAATATTTTTAGTCGAAGCAAAACATCTAAATACTTCAGGCGGAGGACAAGACAAGCAGATATCAGAATTAATTGAAATATTAACTCTAAAAGAAAAAAATAAAAATATTTCATATGTTTCTTTCTTAGATGGGAGCTATTCAAATATAGTTTTGGCAGATAGCAGAGCAGGAGAAAAATTAAAGACACAGAGGAAAGAAATTAAGAAATATTTAAAAAAGAATACTAATAATTATTGGTTAAACACAAAAGGGTTTAAAAGTTTGTTTTCTGATCTAATAAAAACAAAGAGTTAATTTTTATATTTTTAAATGATGGTTTTTCTTGAAAAAGACCGTTTTTTAGTTTAAAATAGGATATTACCAGTTAATAACAAAATATGATTAATTTGTTCGGCAAAGACAAAGAACCCCAGGATTTAAAAGGAGCTTTGAAGAAGATAAAGTCATTAGAGAATAATGTTAAAGAGCTTTCCGGTAAATTGAGTTCTTTGGAGAAAAAGAGCAGGCTTTTTATCCAAAAGATAGGAATGACAAGATATAATCCTTTTTCCAACACAGGAGGAAACCAGAGCTTTACAATAGCTCTTTTGGACGAAAACAATGACGGACTGGTTGTTACCAGCATTTACAGCCAGGACGGGAACAGGGTTTACTCCAAGCCCGTTAAAGGAGGAAAGTCAGAGTTTGAGCTGTCAGAAGAAGAAAAAAAAGCAATTGAAAAAGCTAATTTATGACAGATGATACAAAAAACAAGAACATTCAGACAAGGCCGCCTGTTGTGGCTGTTTTAGGGCATGTGGATCACGGAAAGAGCTCTTTGTTGGAAGCTATCAAGGATCTGAAGATTACCTCCAAAGAATCAGGAGGAATTACCCAGCACATAGGGGCTTATGAAATAGACCACAAAGAGAATAAAATTACTTTTATAGACACTCCCGGGCATGAGGCCTTTTCTGCTATGAGATCTCGCGGAGCCAAAGTGGCAGATATTGCCATTCTTGTCATAGCCGCAGAAGACGGAGTAAAAGACCAGACAAAAGAAGCCATAAAGTACATTAAAGAGGCGGATATTCCCATGGTGGTGGCTATAAACAAGACAGACAAGCCGGAAGCCGATCCTGAAAAGGTGAAAAGAGAGCTTTCTTCAGAAGAGATTCTGGTAGAATCTATGGGGGGAGATATTCCTTCAGTCGAAGTTTCAGCAAAAGAGGGAAAAGGGATAAAAGACCTCTTAGAAGTTATATCTCTTGTAGCTGAGATGGAGGAGCTGAAGGGAGATCTTTCAAAAAAGGCGGAAGGAGTAGTTGTAGAATCTTATCTTGATTCTAAAAGAGGTCCCGTAGCCACTCTTTTGATAAGAGACGGGATTTTAAACAAAGGAGATATTCTGGGAACTTCTTCTACTGCGGGCAAGGTAAGAATACTGGAGGATTTTCAGGGGAATCAGATAGAGAAAGCTTTGCCTTCTATGCCTGTGATAGTTTTGGGTTTTAATGAGGTTCCTTCTGTTGGGGGCCGGTTTAAAGTATGCGATTCCATAGAAAAATCCCAGGAGAATATTAAAAAAGAAGAAAGGGAAATGCCTTCTCCGAAAGAAGGGCAGAAAGCCCTGAATCTTGTCTTAAAAGCAGATGTTTTAGGATCTCTTGAAGCTATAGAAGACATTTTAAAGAATCTGCCCCAGGAAGAGATAGCTTTGAATATTTTAAGAGCTGAAGTAGGGGATATAACAGAATCGGATATTAAATTAGCTGAAAGCTCTAACGCCAAAATAGTGGGCTTTAGGGTTAAAACAGACAAGGTGGCTAAAAGCCTTATCTCCAGGTCTCATATTACCTTAATGAACTTTGAGATTATCTACGAGCTTATTCAGGCTGTAAGGGATTTCTCCAAAAAAATGGAAGAACCCAAAGAAACGAGGGTTGATCTTGGAGAAGCGGAGATACTTGAAGTATTCTTGCAGGATAAAAAGAGGCAGATTATAGGGGGGAAGGTAAAGAAGGGCATTATTGAAAGAGGAGGAAAAGTAGAGATTTTCAGGAAAAAAGAAAAAGCAGGAGAAGGAAAGATAGCAGGCCTTAAAAGAAACGAAAAAGACATTACTTCAGCTAAAGAAGGGACAGAGTGCGGCATCCTTTTTGAGGGGGATATAGAGATAGAAAGAGGGGACTATCTCAAAGTTTACAAAGTAGAGAAAAGGAAGTCGGAGTAACATTACAAGGAGAATTCAAAAAGTAAATCAGCTTTTAAGAGAAGAGATAGGAGAAATTATTAGAAAAGAAATCTCTATTTCTGAAGTTTTGATTACCGTAACCCGGGCAGATACCTCTCCAAATCTTATCCAGTCTAAAATATATGTCTCTGTTATGCCAGAGGGGGCAGAAAAGGAAGTGTTTGACTTATTGAATAAAAATATATATGATATACAACAGCAGATCAACAAAAGGCTTAATATGAGGCCTGTTCCCAGAATTCAGTTTGAAAAGGAAAAACAGACCAAAGAAGCAGCTAGGATAGAAAAGATATTAGAAGACATTAAAAAGGAAAAATAGGGCCAGGTAGCCAAGCAGCTAAGGCAGCAGTTTGCAAAACTGTTATACATGGGTGCAAATCCCATCCTGGCCTCCAATGCC
>CAZYOI010000044.1:0-4047 GCA_964648705.1 uncultured Candidatus Saccharibacteria bacterium
CCGCTTATAATCCCGTAGGGATAAGTTACAGCCAAAAATATTATCTTCTCCATTTTTTTCTCCTTGTTAAGGTACTAAATCCTATGAGGCTAATGGTGCGTCCAGAGGAAATCAAACCCCTGTTCTAGGTTTTGCTATAATGTACTCCGGGAGTGCCTATGGGCTTGTAACTGGCAATAGCCATGTCTAGCAGATCCCTCTTTTGCAGTTTTCTTTTCCAAACGCTATTTTTGCGTTTAGGATTTATGAAAACATCTTCAGAAAAATTAATGTAATCTCGAAATTTTACGAGATTTTCTTTTCTACTTACTACAATCTCGCTGTATTTTTTATCAATTTTACTTTCAATGTTAAAGTCTTTTAATAATTTTTGAATCAATTTTAAAATCTCTAAATTGTGTTGATATCCTCTAACCAATCTCTTTTTCCCCCACCGACCAACACATCCTTCATCGTCAAAAAATGCTTTAAGGAATATCTTTTTTTCTGGTAGAAACGCAGTTTTAATATATTTTTTTAATTCATCAGACCTTTTTCTTACATAATCTGCTAGTTCAACATAATGATAAGAAATCCTACGAACACCTGTTTCTTTGTTGTGCCGCCTACGAGGTTTTAAATTAAATATCTTTTGCATTGAGGTTTCGACTCGATCAATCAAAACTTCACTCCTGTTATGATAAATACAGCTATGAGTTTGAATTTCTCCGTCAAACATAAAATGAGCTGTAAGAAATATTAATTTATTGCTCCAGCCATTCGGTTTAGGAACTATTCTTCCGGGAATACATTTTCCTTTTCTCATGCCACCGAATTTTCCACTAAATTTCCTAAGTCTTTTTATCGCCTCTTTCTGTATTCTTTCTTTTATTTCTGGAGGAAGGGGAACATCCCGAATATGATCATAAACCGTGGTCTTTGGAAGATCTATAACTTTGACAATCTCTCCGAGAGTAAATCCCTTTCTTCTTAATTTTCGGCATTTTTCTATTAACAATGGATTAGTCATAAAAATATGCCCCCAGAAGGTAACGATCCCTCGTCAATTGCTTAAAAGGCAACTGCTCTACCATTGAGCTATGGGGGCATTATACATTAATATAGCTTAGCATGATTTTTGAAGAAAATCAACCAGCTACAATCCCTTATCCTTCAAATCCTTTAGAAGCTTCTTCTGTTCTTTGGTCAGCTTTTGAGGAGTTTTTACTTTTAAGACAACATAAAGATTTCCTCTTCCGTATCCTGAGAAATGAGGAACTCCTTTGTTGGATATCTTCAATATTTTGCCGGATTGAGTACCCGAAGGAACCTTTAACTCTATTTTCTTTCCTTCTAAGGTGGTAATTTCTATTTTATCTCCCAGAGCTGCTTGAGAGAAGGATATTTCAGCTGCAGTGTGGAGATCGTCTCCCTCTCTCATAAAATGAGTATCCTGTTTTACAAATATCCTTATGTATAAATCCCCTGTTTCTCCTCCCTTTCTTCCTGCGTTTCCCTTGCCTTCAATCCTTAATATCTGATCTGTGTCCACGCCGGCCGGAATAACAATCTCTATCTCTTCTTCCTTTTTTACTCTCCCCTCTCCTCCGCAGACATTGCAGGGCTTCTCCGGGATATATCCTTCTCCCTGGCATTCGGGACATACGCTCCACTGGGTTATAGAGCCAAGAAAGGTTCTTCTGACCTGCTGGACTCTTCCCGTCCCTCTGCAGCTGAAGCACTCTTTGACGGAAGTACCCGGTTCTGCCCCCTTCCCCTGGCATCTGGAACAGGTTTCAAACTTCTTTAAGGAGATAGTTTTTTTAGTTTCTTTAAGAGTATCTTTTAAGGGGATTTCAAGGTCTATTCTAATATCCTTTCCTCTTTTAAAATCTTTCTTTTGGGATTTTCTTCCAAATCCGAAAATGTCCCCGAAAATGTCTCCAAAGTCAAAGTCGTCAAAACCGGAAGAAAAATCCTGCCAGTTGAAGCCCTGGCCTTCAGGAACAGAGCCAAACTGGTCGTACTGGGCTCTCTTGTTCTTGTCCGAAAGAATCTGATAGGCCTCGTTTATCTCCTTGAACTTCTTTTCGTCGCCTCCCTTGTGGGGATGGTGCTTATGAGCCAGCCTGTGAAAGGCCTTCTTTATCTCCTCCTGGGAAGCGTTTTCTGAAACTCCTAGGGTTTTGTAGTAGTCTTTCATTATTCTTTCTCCTTATACTCTCCCTCTTCTGCGTCATTGTCCTTTTTCTGCTGCTCTTTCGGCTGCTGCTGGTACAGCTGGGATCCCGCTTTTTGGACGGCCTGGGAGAGCTCCTGGGTTTTATTCTTTATCTCTTCCGGATTGTCTGATTCCTTGGCTTTTTCCGCTTCTTTTATCTTGCCTTCTATTTCCTCTTTCAATTTCTTGTCTATTTTGTCTCCTGCGTCCCTGATTGTCTTTTCTGTTGTGTAGATTAAGCTGTCTGCCTGGTTTCTGGCTTCAATCAGCTCTCTTTTCTTTTTGTCTTCCTCTGCGTGGGCTTCAGCTTCTTTTTTAAGCTTTTCTATTTCTTCGTTAGACATTCCTATAGAGCTCTCTATTCTGATTGACTGGGATTTGCCTGTGGCTTTGTCTTTGGCAGAAACATTCAGGATTCCGTCTGAATTAATGTCAAAAACAACTTCAATCTGAGGGGTTCCTCTGGGAGCCGGAGGTATTCCGTCTAAAATGAACTTGCCCAGAGTTTTGTTGTCTTTTGCCATAGGCCTTTCTCCCTGAAGAACATGAACCTCTACAGAGGTCTGGCTGTCTGCCGCTGTAGAGAAGGTCTGGGTCTTGCCTGTAGGATAAGTGGTGTTTTTAGAGATAAGAACCGTATTAACCCCTCCCAGGGTCTCAATTCCCAGAGAGAGAGGTGTAGCGTCCAAGAGAAGGACCTCTTTGGCCTCTCCTCCCATAATAGCTCCCTGGACAGCAGCTCCTATGGCTACCACTTCATCCGGATTAATGGACTTGTTTGCTTCTTTCCCTAAGAGATTCTTTATCTCTTCTTGGATGGCGGGCATTCTTGTCTGGCCCCCTACCAGAACTATCTCGTCTATGTCTTTTGTTTCAAGATTGGCCTCTTTCAGGGTCTTTTTTGTAAGATTTATTGAGCTATCTATAAATTCTTTGACCAGTTTTTCAAGCTGGGCTCTGGTAAGCTTCAAATAGAGGTGCTTTGGCCCTGCAGAGTCAGAGGTGATAAAAGGTATGTTTATCTCCGTTTCCATAGTGGCAGAAAGCTCTATTTTGGCTTTTTCTGCGGCTTCTTTTACTCTCTGAAGGGCAAGCTGGTCTTTGGAGATGTCGATTCCCTGGTCTTTCTTGAATTCATCTATTATCCAGTCCATTATCTTCCTGTCAAAATCTTCTCCTCCCAGATGGGAGTCTCCTCCAACGCCTACCACTTCAACTGTGTCCGGATCTTTCTGGATATCCAAAATGGATACGTCAAAAGTTCCTCCTCCAAAGTCGTAAATCAGGACCTTTTCATTCCCCTTTTTGGTCAAGCCGTAGGCCAAAGCTGCGGCGGTGGGCTCGTTTAATACCATTTTAACGTTAAGTCCCGCTATCTCCCCTGCTACTTTGGTCGCCTTTCTTTGAGAGTCGTCAAAATATGCAGGGCAGGTTATAACGGCATCTTTTATCTTCTCTCCCAGCTTCTGCTCTGCGTCCTGCTTCATTTTCTGAAGTATTACAGCTGAAACCTCGGGAGGCCTTAGCCATTTGTCTCCCATCTTAATTTCCACTCCTCCGTCTTTCCCTTCTCTTATCTTATAAGGAAGGCGCTCTTTGTCTTTCTGGACGGTTTTATCTGAAAACCTTCTTCCAATCAATCTCTTGGTGGAAAAGATAGTGTTTTGGGGATTGGTAATCTGCTGGCGCCTGGCGACAACGCCTACCAGCCTCTCCCCTTTCTGGTTTACGGCTGCAACAGAAGGAGTTGTTCTTGTCCCCTCCTGGTTTTCTATTATCTTGGGTTCGCCTGACTCCATAACAGCCATGGCAGAGAATGTTGTACCCAAGTCTATTCCTAATATTTT
>CAZYOI010000045.1:0-3577 GCA_964648705.1 uncultured Candidatus Saccharibacteria bacterium
GGCCTGATCCGCTAAAGCTCTTGTCACAGCCTGCCTTATCCACCAAGTGGCGTAAGTAGAAAACTTATACCCTCTTCTCCAGTCAAACTTCTCGACAGCCCGGAAAAGGCCCATATTCCCCTCTTGAATCAAATCAAGAAGAGTTAAGTTGGGAGACTTTCCCACATATCTCTTGGCTATAGAAACTACCAGCCTCAAGTTGGCTCTGGCCAGCCTCTTTTTAGCCTCCTCGTCCCCTTTTTCTATCTTTTTGGAAAGCTCCTTTTCCTCTTCTGCCGTTAAAAAGGAAACTTTCCCTATTTCTTTTAAATAGAGCTGGACAGGATCTATTTTTAGACGCTTCATTTCTTTCACTCTTTTTTCCTTTCCCTCTCTGTCTTTTTGGCCTAAAAGCTTTCTGCTCTCTTTCACTTCAATGCCTACGCCCTCCAGTCTTGAATAAAGCTCTTCCAGGCCCTCTATGTCTTTTTCCACTTTGGGAAAAATGCGCAGAATCTCAGAAGTGGTAACAAAACCCCTTTGTTTTCCCTTGTCAATCAGCTTTCTTACATCCTCCTCTTTTGGGGCTCTCTTTTTAGGCCTTCTTTTGGTCTTTTTCTTTTCGGAAACTCTCTTTTTGGAAACCCTTTTCTTAGAGCTTTTCTTTTTGGAATTCTTCTTGGTCTTTTTTTTAGCCATAAAAATTATGCTGTTTCCAAGTCGTTCCAGGACTTAGAACACTTGTTAAATTCTTCTAAAAGCTTTTTAACCTTATTATAATTCTGCTCTTTTTCAGCTTTCTTAATATCTGCTGAAATCTCAGAAAGCCTGCTCCTAAAGCACATTGACTTGAATTCTTTGAGGCAGCTGGAGCATTCTTCTTCAATCTCCTTTTCAGAAATACTTCCAGGAGAAAAATCTTTTTCAGCTTTGATATAGAGAAAGTCGGTCAGCTCCTTTAAATTGTCCGGAATACTCCTTAAATCTGTCCCTTGTTTTTTAAAATGAGAAAGAAGGCTGGAAACACTGGGAGAGAAAAGCTTAATATCCTCTTCTGAAATCATCTTTAGGTTGCCGGGATGCCTGACAACCAAAGAAGCAAGATGCTCCTCTAAGAGCTGTTTTCTGGGCTTTTCTGGAGCTTCTTTCTGAGAAGCCTCTTCTTCCCTTCTTTCTTCTTCTGTCTTGTCCAGCTCCTCTAAGACATCCTCTTCTTTAACCTCAAGCCTCTCTGCCAAATCCTTCACCCAGACGCTTCTTTCAATCCTGTTTGGTATTCTTTTGATGACAGGAAAGATAATCTTAGAGATGTTCTTTTTGCCTTCTATGGTGTTTTTATCAAACCGGGAAAAGGATGTTTCAAAATAGAAGTCGTGGATTGATTCTGCCTTCTCGACCAGTTTCTTCCATTTATCAGAAGATTCTGAAACAATATCTGCCGGATCTTTGTCCTGAGGCATAGTGATAATTTTAATGTTAAATCCCCTAGCCTGGGCCAAATCAATGCCCCTTTTTGTCGCAGAGTTTCCGGCAACATCCATATCGAAAGCGGTAAAGAGATTGTCAGAATACCTCTTGAGAATTTTAAGCTGGAAAGGAGTAAGAGCTGTGCCTGAAGTAGCAACTACATTGTTAAATCCCGCCTGATGAGCCATTATGGTGTCTGTATAGCCCTCCACCAAAATACAGGAATTCCTCTTTCTTATCCCTACTCCCGCCTTGTTTAAGCCGTAAAGAATCCTGCTTTTATCATACAAAGGAGTGGCCGGAGAATTGACATATTTTGCTTCTTTCTGACCGTCAGCCCTTTTCTCTTCTTTAAAAATCCTCCCTCCAAATCCTATTACCTGGGAGCTTAAGCTGAGAACGGGAAAGATTATTCTCCCTCTGAACCTATCATAGAAACTGCCTGTTTTCTGGGACCTTAAAGCCAAACCTGCCTTGGCTATCTCCTCCCTTTTAAACCCTTTTCCGACCAGAAAATCAGACAAGCCCTGCCAGCTTTCCGGAGCATAGCCCAGCCTCCATTCTTTAATGCTCTCCTCTTTTATTCCTCTCTTCAAAAGATAATCTTTAGCTTCTTTGCCGGCAGAACTCTCATGAAGCTGCTTTTCAAAAAAAGAACAGGCCAGCTCTGAAATATCGCGGAGCTTCTGCTTTTCGCTGCGAACCTTAGGATCCTCTCTTTTGAGCTCGACTCCCGCTCTCTGAGCTAAAATCTTCAAGGCCTCCTTAAACTCTACCCCTTCAATCTTCATTACAAATTTAAACATGTCTCCCCCTTCTCCGCAGTTTTTAACTACAAAGTTGGTAGCTGTATAGGAATGGTCTTCAGTAACAGTTAGATTATGAACAGTTCCTTTAAACTTTCTTCTTTTAATGCTCTTTACAGGAAATACGGCATAAGAAACACCGTTTATTTTGTAAATGTCCGAATAATTAAGCTTAATATTTTCCTGCCAGGAGATTTGGTATGATTTTTTATGCTCTAAACCATTCTTATCCTTCTTGGCTTCACTAATTGTCATCGTAGGCACAATACCCCGCCTTAATAAAATATCCCTCAGCTGTTCTGCTAAAACCAATGAAATAGTTCCAATGGACTTAGAATATCTTTTCGTCTTAGTCTTAGCTACCCTAAAAATACAGCCGTCGCCCCTGTGAATCGCTTCCAGAATTATCCTTTGCTTTGAAGGAGGAAGATACTGAAAAGCAAAAGGAATATGTTTATTTAAAGCACCTTTCCCGCAAAGATTATTGAAAATATTAGCTAAATTAGAACTGTTAACAGTCACATTCCTACGGGAATAGCCTTTTTTATCAGTTCCGGCCTTCTGGGTGCTTTTCAAGCCAAATACTTTCTCGACAAGCTTCATTATATCTTCTCCAAAATCTTTTTCCTGGATTCCAAGAGTAAATCTAACATGGCCGTAGTCATCAGCGCTGCCCTCTGCAATCCAATAGCCTAAAAGCTTTAAAAAATCTTTGTTTACTCTTACAGATTCTGGAAGCTTTTTTAATCTTCTGGCATAAAAACTAATATCGCGGGTTAGATAGTCATTAAGCGCTATTTTTTTAACATCCCGCACTTCCTTATTAATAGGGAAAAGCAAATAATCGTTTAAAGCAATATCTTTAGCCGGTATTTCTTCTACTTTATAGTCTTTGAAATATTTCGTCGGACAGTTTTGGGAACATCTTTTCTGACAGATTCTTGTTTCACGATTTTTTTGCTTACAGTTTCTAGTTTTTATCGCATACACTCTATGGTTATCCGTTAAAGAAATTGTTTCGCTGGATTTGCGAACCCTTATATCCATCACTCCTCCATTATAAATCCTTTTTAAAACCCGGGTAACCGGCATAAACCTTCCTTTGTGGGTAAGCACTTTTTGGCCTGTTTCAATTTCTTTAATTGCATGGTAGCCCTTTTCTGTTTTAATCAAAGAACCTTTTGGGAAACAGGATCCAAAACAATGCCAGGACTGGCGGGTCGGACTTACAAAAAAAGAGGGGTTTTTTTCCGAATGAAAGGGGCAGATAGCTCTGTAGTTTACCCCTGCCTTCTCAAGCTTGATGTAGCTTCTGACAACATCAA
>CAZYOI010000046.1:0-3419 GCA_964648705.1 uncultured Candidatus Saccharibacteria bacterium
AATACTATGTCAGCTGCCTGCCAGAGTAAGATAAATCTGCAATAACCCTTGACAAGATTTCTATACTATAGTATAATTGTAATATCGATTGTTTTTTTGCATTAAGCGAGCTAGCCGATGGAGTCTGTTAAGATGAGAGGTTCCACTTCGGTGATGGATGGACTGGAAACGACAGTAATAGGAAGCCGGCTTAAAACATTGTAAGGATGTCCCGATGTGAAGGGACCCGACCTATTGTGGGTTTGACTCCCGCCCATCCGCTCGCTAACAATATTCATCTGAGTCAATCATTAACGATTGACTCTTCTTTTATTTTAAAACAGGGGAGTAGCCCCTGTTTATAGCTCCTTTTCTAATACCTTTATTATTTTGTCTAGGTTTCCTTCCATTATCTCTTCTATATTGGTCCAGGACCTCTTTATTCTATGGTCCGTTATTCTGTCCTGGGGGAAGTTGTAGGTTCTTATCTTTTCCGATCTTTCAGCTTTTCCTATCTGTTCTTTTCTTTTGCTTCCCAGCCTTGATTTCTGTTCTTCTTTCTTTTTTTCTAAAAGCTTGGCAGATAATATTGCCAGGGCGTTTTCTTTGTTTCTTAATTGGTTTCTTTCTGTCTGAGAGCTGACTACAATGCCTGTAGGTATATGGGTTATTCTAATGGCTGTTTCTCTCTTGTTTACATTCTGGCCTCCGGGACCGGAGGATTTGAAGTGATCCGTCTTTATTTCATCAGGTTTTATATTTATCTCTTGGGACTTTGCCTTAGGAAGGACAGCCACGCTGGCAGTAGAAGTGTGGACTCTTCCTGATTTTTCTGTCTCGGGGACTCTCTGGACTCTATGGACTCCTCCTTCGTATTTCATTTTAGAGTAGGGGTCTCCGTCTTTCAGCTCAAAGATTATTTCTTTGTATCCTCCAAGCTCTGTTTGGCTGGAGTCCAGGATTTTAAGATTCCAGTTTTGATTTTCTGCGTATTTGGAGTACATCCTGAAAAGGTTTCCCACAAAAAGAGAGGCCTCGTCTCCTCCAGCTCCGGCCCTTATCTCTATTATTACAGATCTTGGTTCGTCAGCTCCTCCCTGAAGAAGGTTTTTCAATTCCTTTTTGAGCGCTTCTTCTTTTTCTTTAAGCTCTTCTGTATCTTTCTGAGCCATATCTAAAAGCTCCTGGTCCAGTTTCTTTTGGCTGAGGATTTGTTCGTTTTCTTTTATCTGTTTTTGGGCGTTTTCTATTTCCTTTTGCTTTTCAACCATTTCCTCCAGATTCTTTTTCTTTTTGGAAAGCTCTTCTGCTTTTTTCCAATCTGAAACCAACCCAGGATCTCTGAGTTGATTTAGGATTTCTTGATATTCTTTTTTTACTTCTTCAATAGAAGTCATTTCTTTTTGGACTTTTTCTGGAGCTTTTCTTTCTTTGCCATTCTCTTCTTGAATCTCTCCACTCTTCCCAAAGTGTCTATGGTTTTAGCTTTTCCGGTGTAGAAAGGATGGCATTGGGAGCATATTTCAGTTTCCATCTTTTCTCGAGTTGACCCTATAGTAAAAGTGTTCCCGCAGGCACAGGTTATTTTGGCCTTTTTGTAGTATTTTGGATGAATATCTTTTTTCATGATACTATTATATTAACAGATTATCTTTAAAAATCAAGAGGTCTCTTGATTAAATCTTTTAAAGATGCTATACATTATAATATATGCCGACTGCGAAAGAGAAAACCAAGAAGTTTGATTTTAGCCTCGAAGAAATGGCCGAGGCCGGTTTGCATTTGGGCCACAAGGCCTCAAAGATCCATCCCAAGATGAAGCCCTACATTTACGGCGTAAGAAGCACTATCCATATTATTGATTTGGAGAAGACAGCTAAAAAAATGGAGGAGGCCTTGAGTTTTGTTTCTAAGATTGTTTCAGAAGGAGAAACTCTTTTGCTGGTAGGGACAAAAGTTCAGGCCAGAAAGCCCGTTAAGGAATTGGCAGAAAAATACGATCTTCCTTATGTTGTAGAAAGATGGCCCGGGGGGCTTTTTACCAATTTCAAGTTTATTAAAAAAAGAGCGGACTATCTAAAAGATCTTGAGGAGAAAAAGAAAAAGGGGGAGTTTGAGAAGTACACCAAAAAAGAGCAGATAGAGCTGGGCAGGGAGATAGAGAGGCTGGAGACCAAATTCGGCGGGATAAAGAACCTGGAAAGTCTTCCTAAAGCTATTTTTGTCCTTGATATGAAGAAGGATAATCTGGCTATAAGGGAAGCCAAAAAGAAGGGCGTTAAAGTGGTGGCTGTAGCCGACACCAATGTGGATCCTACTCCGGCAGATTATGTTATTCCTGCTTCAGACGACGCTTTATCATCTATACAATACATTCTATCTAAGGTTGAAGAAGCTTTGAAAAAGAAATAATTAGATATATTATGGCTTCAATAGAGGAAATTAAAGAATTGAGGCAGCAGACAGGAGTCTCTGTTTCAGAATGCAAAAGGGCTCTTGAGGAGAGTTCAGGGGATTTGAAGAAAGCAAAGGAGCTTTTAAGGCAGTGGGGGAAAGAGGTAGCAGACAAAAAGTCTGAAAGAGAAACCTCAGAGGGCATAGTAGACTCATACATTCATCCCAATAGAAAACTAGGAGTATTGTTAGAATTAAATTGTGAAACAGATTTTGTAGCCAAGTCAAAAGAGTTTCAGAGTCTGGCTCATGAAATATGTCTTCAGATAGCTGCTGCAAAGCCCCTTTTTCTCAGGGAAGAGGATATTAATGAAAAGGTTTTAGACGGGGAAAGGAAGATCTATGAGGAGCAGGTTAAAGATTCGGGAAAACCGGAGGAGATTACAAAACAAATAGTAGAAGGCAAGCTTAAAAAATACAAGGAACAGATTTCTCTGCTTTCTCAGCCCTGGATAAAAGATGAGTCAAAAACAATAGGGGAGCTTTTGAAAGATAGCATTGCCAAGATAGGGGAGAATATTTCCATAAAAAGGTTTGAAAGGTTTGAGATATAATTATGTTTGAAATATTATTTATACTTTTTCTTTTGATAGGGTTTTTAGGGATGGCTGTTATTGTTTTAAGAAAGATGCCCCGCTTGAGAGAGATCCAGCTTTCAGAAAAAGAATCTTCTCCGGGAAAAAGGATAAAAAAGGGAGAGGCCTTCAGAACAGCTAAAGGCGAAAAGCTTTTGCAGACTGTTCTTTCCAAAGTAAGGATTTTGACTTTGAGGACCGAGAGTAAGACGGGAGATTGGCTTGGCAAGTTAAGAAAGCGTTCTATTAGAGACAAAGAGGAGAAGTTTGAAGAGGGCTATTGGGAGAACCTAAGGAAGAAATAGAAGCCAGGATAGCTCAGTGGCAGAGCAACTGTTTTGTAAACAGTAGGTCGTGGGTTCGAATCCCTCTCCTGGCTCCAGCTCTAGATATTTTCTAGGCTTTTTTATT
>CAZYOI010000047.1:0-2724 GCA_964648705.1 uncultured Candidatus Saccharibacteria bacterium
TTTGAATCACAATCCCCTTCTCCGGCATTACACTTACAGTCTGAAGTACAGTACTCCCAGCTCCATAAATCGGAGGTATGGCAATCCTCCTCTTCTACCTCCTCTTCATCTTCCGGCTCTTCCTCTTCACACCCATAAAGATCATTCAGTTTGGCAATAGTAGTAGAGCCTACATAACCTGTTCCATGAGTTAAACCCCAAGGAGCTAAAACATCTGAGCTGTACTTTTCTTGAAAGCCGACTACTGCTGAAGCAGTATATTGATTGAAATAACCTGTAATTGATCTTTCGTAAAATCCCTCTTTCTTTAGGGCTGTCTGTAAAGACCTTACTTCTGATCCGCTCATTCCGTATCTCAGTTTAACATTGAAATCATGACACCAATCGCTGTCTCCCCCTTGTAATGTCCTTATCTGAGCTTCTATCCTGCTAAGCAAAGACTGGAGTTCTTGGAGCGTCATCGATCCAACAGATGTTGCTTTGGCAGAAGGAAGATTGGAGAATAGAATTAGAACAATTAAAAAAGAAGCTATTAAGAGTATTTTTTTAAGGTTTTTCATAATATTACTAACATTTAAAATTTATAATCTTCTCAATTATTTTATTATATAAATAGTAAAAAACACTGTCAATTATATTCCATGGCTTGAACAAAAAAGGAAACATCTCTCACTTTTCTGTTTTGAAAAGCCCGGCTTACATAAGGAATAAAAAATCAGAAAAGCAGAAGGACTACTTCTTTCCCGCTCCGTTGATATAGAAGTTAAGCATGGACATTGCCAACTGAAAATACTTTGCCAGAAAGAAAGCAATATATTCAGAAAAACCGCTTCAATCATTTCTCCCCAGCAATTCCAAGGTTTCACCGTATTCTTCGACTGTCTTTTTTACCGCCTCCTCTATTTTTTTCTTGTCTTTACCGGTAAGCTCTTTGTCTAAAATACCTCCAAGATCTTTTCTTTCTATAACATAATTACCGGCTATCTTTTTAGCCTTGATTTTTCCCTTTTTAATTCTCTTATAAACAGCTATCCTGCTTATACTGAGAATTTCAGCTAATTCAGTTGTAGAAAAGAATTCTTTATTCATAATCTAAAGTTAACCTATATTAACTATGTTAACTTAAGTTAACATAACTGTCAATAGTTAACCTTTAATGCCTTTTAAATCCTGAAAGTTTTTGAGAGAATCGCTGATTAAAATTTCAATTGTATTTTTTAAGAAAATCTTTATTTATAAGCTTGTTATCACTTTAATATAGATCAAAGATTAAAATAAAGACCCCCAGAGCATAATGGGGATCCTTTTTTTATTACCGAGAAGCCCAGTACTTCATGAAAAGCCTCTTGCAATAAACGCAAGTCCGGGCTTTCTTTTGAATGAGGTCTTTTTCTTCTTTGGAAAGATCATCCCACCTTTCCAATTCCTCCATACTGATACATTCGCCTTCATGAGCCGGGTTCATTCTTGTCTCCTTTTTCAGCTTCCCTTGTGAACTGTTAAGCAACTGGATTAGATATTAACACTGTTATATCAAGAAGTCAAGTCCTTGACATGTTTTTCTTCAGGATATAGCATTAAAAAGGACATTGAACCTTAAAAAAGGAGAAAGTGATGGAAAAGCCCTGGACTCGAGCAGTTGACGTAGGAGGAAACGGCATTAGGAGAGCCGATGTTTCTAAAACCAGAGTAGAAAATATTAAAACCATTCCCGTTCAAGACCTAAAGGGAAAAAGCCAGCTTGAAACTCTATCTGCGCTTACTAATTTTGCCCGAGAAGGAGCATCTGAAGCCGAGGGCATCGCCTTCTCTCTTCCCGGAGTAATTGAAGAAAATGATTTTGTGGCAGCCTCGCCCAACGCTCATTTTCTTGAGGGCGTACGCCTGGGCCAAAGGACAAAAAACGAGACCGAAAAAAAGTCTGCCGTCTTCAACGACATGGAGACAGCCATTACCGGAATCGCCCTTCTTTTAAAAAAACCCTATTTTATGGCTATGACTATAAGCTCCGGTATCGGAGAAAGGGTCTGGAAAGACGGCCAGATCATCTGTCCGGCGGAAGGCGGACACATGATTCTTGACCCCTCTCCTTTTGCTCCTTTGTGCGGAGACGGAAAGAGGGGCCATGCTGAAGCTATAATCAGCGGGGATGCTATCGCCAGAAGGGTTATCGCAGAAACCCAGATCAGAGGGATTACCCTCCCTCAGCAGCATCCCTGCGCTTTTTTGGATCAGGCCTACGACAAGGGCGAACTATGGGCTGTGGAGATATACAATATCTTCGCCTACGGAATGGGCATTTTCCTTGCCAATATTCAGTCTCTTTTCTGCCTCCCTCTCATCGTCTTTAAGGGAAAGTTTGCAGAAAAAGGATTCTGGAGGGTAAGCCATCTTGTCAGAAAGACAATGATCGAGAACATGATTAACCCCAGCTGGGCTCAAGAGAACAGGTTGAAGTTCTTTCCGACACCGGCCCAGAACAATGCTGATGCTTTTATCGGAGCGGCCGAATGTCTCAAGAGAGTATAAAAAAGGAGCTGGCAAAAAAGCCAGCTCTTTTATTATTCCGACTCAAGATAGCGGCGTCAAAGAAGAACCTGAAAACAGAACTAATCACTCATATCTACTCTGCAACCTCCTTCAATTTCTTAGCCGATTTTTTAAGCAAGCTCTTTTCTTTCTTTGAAATATCAAGTTCGATTCTGCCAACTATTCCTTCTTTGC
>CAZYOI010000048.1:0-2459 GCA_964648705.1 uncultured Candidatus Saccharibacteria bacterium
TCTATCTTCCATCCTGTAAGCTTGGCTGCCAGTCTTACATTCTGGCCTTTCTTTCCAATAGCCAATGATAACTGATCTTCGGGAACTACGCAAAGGGCTTTGTTTTTCTCTTCTCTTTTAACTTCCAGAACTTTGGCGGGAGAGAGGGAGTTTGTTATAAATTCGTCAGGATCTTCTGAATACTCTACAATATCTATCTTCTCTCCTCCCAATTCATTTATAATAGCCATAATCCTGGTCCCCCTCTGGCCGACAGCGCTGCCTATAGGGTCTACTCCCTCTTCATTGGATATGACAGCTACCTTTGACCTTGAGCCTGCCTCCCTGGCAATGGATTTTATCTCCACTGTGCCCTGGGCTATTTCCGGAACTTCAAGCTCAAAAAGCTTGGTTACTATTTTAGGATAGGCGCGGGAAAGAAAAACCACCGGTCCTTTCGGAGACTCTTCCACCTTTAGAAGATAGAACTTCAATCTTTGGCCCGGCCTGTAAAACTCTCCTCTTACCTGCTCTTCTCTGGGCATAACCCCCAGAGTCTTTCCTATGTCTACATAAATATTCCCCCCTTCCACTCTCTGAATAACCCCCGAAACAAGCTCTCCCTGTTTTGACTCGTATTCTGACAGAATAACTTCTCTTTCTGCCTCTCTTATCTTCTGCAAGATAACCTGCTTTGCTGTCTGGGCGGCTATTCTCCCGTAATCCTTTCCTGTTTTAAGGGGAATCTGGAGATAGTCTCCTGCCTTAATTTTGGAATCTTCTTTTTTGGCTTCTTTCAGCATTATATGCTTTTCGGAGTTGAATCTTACTTTCTCCTCCTGTTTTGCCTCCTCTCCTTTTTTCTTTATCTCCTCAAGCTCCTCTTCCGTATAGAGCACGTCCTCTGTGACCGCGAGCTTTTCCTGCCAGAAATCAGCCTGCCCCGTTTTGGGATCAAGCTTGGCTTTGATTATCTGCCCTTTCTCTCCGTAATCTTTCTTATAGGCGGCAGCAATGGCCGTCTCTATGACTTCTATCACCTTCTCCCGGGATATTCCCTTTTCTTCTGCTATCTGAGAGATAGCTGCTGTAAAATTCTTTAAATCCATATTTTTGATGGTTTTAATAAAAATGTCCGTTTCCCAACGGACAAATACCTTTCATGCTTTATACTCTGAGTTTATCAGAATAAAAGCTTTTGTCAAGACTTAAGCCTCTTTTTCACTTTCTTTACTATTTCTTTCGGAGTATAATCTGCCTTTGTTATATACTCTTCCGCTTTAAGCTTTAATCCCTTCTTTTTGATCTCTTCGCTGCTGTAGTTGGTAAGAATAAAGACAGGAATGTCTTTTGTCTTATCGCTCTCTTTTATCTTCTTTAAAATTTCCATGCCGTCCATGTCGGGAAGAACCAAATCCAGAAGAATCAAATCAGGCTTCTCTTTGAAATCTACATCTTTCAGCCTTTGGACGGCCTCTTCTCCAAGCTTAAAAGATTCTATCTTAAAACCTTCCGCTTCAAAAGCTGTCTTGTATATTTCTACAATAGTAGGCTCGTCTTCGATTAAGAGTATTTTCTTTTTCATATATCCTTTATATCATTTATTCTCTGTTATTCAAGAGTCTCTTGTTAATAATCTCTGCTCTGCCCGCTAAAAGCATAGCTTCATAAGCAAAGCGGAATCCTCCCTCCTGGTCATTGTTCTCAATTAAAATCCTGGCGCTTTTAAGGCTTCTATTCGCTCTTTCCAACAACCTGGCTACTTGATCGGATTCAATCTTTTCTTTCTTTAAAAGTCCTTTTTTAAGAAATTCCTGATAGTTCATTTTTATCACTAATTAAAAATATTTTCTCCTTGGCAATGATGTTTTTAATAAAAGGGTCTTTTTCCTGAACCTTATTTTTCCAATCATCAGGAGAGAAAATATGATAATTAATTTCCCGATCAAGTTTTTTCTCAAGCTTGCTAATCTCTGTTATCAAGTGATCTTCGTCTAATCTTCCTATTATCATCAAATCAATATCAGAAAAGGAATCTTCTCTTTCTTGAGCATAAGAACCAAAAATAAAGGCGGCTTTTATGCTCCTAAAAGATTCAAGCAGTTCTCTTAGTTTTCCCTCTGCTCCAAGAGTCTTAAAAAAAATGCTTTTTAGCTCTTTGTATAAGGAGTGGTTTTTGTTTAACTTAAAAAAGCGGCTTTTTCCTTTGTACTCGCTAGTCAAAATATTCCTTTCCACCAATTTATTGATATCCCGCTGAAAAACGCCGGGTTCTTTGTTAATTGTCCTGCCTAGCTCTCTCAAGTAATAGCTTTTCTCGGGATTATCAAAAAGGGTTTTGAGGATAAGATTTTGGTTCTTAGTAAAACTTAGGTTCATATTGTATGCTATCTACATACAATTGTATGCTAAGAGCATACAGCTGTCAAGCCTATTTTACAGGCAACTCCACAAAGAAAGTAGAACCTTTTCCTTCTGAC
>CAZYOI010000049.1:0-2440 GCA_964648705.1 uncultured Candidatus Saccharibacteria bacterium
TGCCATCTGCTGGTGTCCCGATTTCATCTTGTAATTGTCGCTGTCAGATTCTCCCGGAACAAATCCCCCTATGGTATCTGACATCTTGTAGCTGGTTGAGGTTTGGTTGGTGCTTCCTCCGACATTAACGTCTTCAGCCCAGATCTTGTAGTTCGTGCTTGTAGCCTCAGCTCCTGTTTCTTCGGGCAGAAAAGCAGAAAAAGCTGCCAGAAAAAAGGAAAAAAGGGAGATTGTAGCGATTATCTTTTTCATGGTTCTCTTCTTTTGAGCTCAAAATCTTTCTTGATTCTTGCAGCAACCCAGACAAACAAAGAAAAAACAGCCAAAATCACTAGAGAAACCTTAAAAATGCTTAGAGTATCTTTTTTTGGAGAGGGAATACCCGCCAAAACCACACTTTCTTCTTTTCTTGCGTAATCTTGGGCTATCGGCTTGATATCGGATGACTCCAGCTCCAATTTGTATTTTCTACTCTCCATATTAAAAGCAGAGACAGGAGAACCTCCTGTCAATAAAAGCATAACAGTTAAAAATGTGAATATCTTGATGGGGATTTTTAATCTTTCTCTTTTTTTCATAAAATCTTGACAATATATTTTAAAGCTTCAAAATATAGACAGAAGGTCCTAAAAGACTTTTTTGGGATTACACAGCTTTTTGCTCTTATAGGAGGGCCATCTCAAGGAGTCTGATACGGGGCCTTCTTTTTTTGTTTTGAAATTACACAGCTTAATTTTGCTCTGGAGGGTTTTTCTCAAAGGAGTCATTTGGAGCTTTCCTCCTGATCTCAAAATGACCGAATATCCACCTTAAGAACAGAATAATCAGGACCAGTGCTGCTATTCCAGCTAAGATAATTCTCCAGGGGATTACCCAAAAAGTAATAGTTTTATCGTCAAGAACTTCGCCGTATCCCCGGTTAACTCTGGCTGTAGCGGTATACTTTCCAAAAAGCAGCTTTCTCTGCCATTCTACCTTCCTCGACCTCAAAGAGCCGGGCATCGCAAACCAGGCATCCAGCGCTATCTTGTCTACTTTCTTTCCTAAGAGATTTTCAATTTCAATTTCTCCGTAAGGAGTAAGGTGAATGCTCCCCCGATTTTCAAAGAGAAGCTCAAAGGGAATGGGGCCTTCCTCATAGAATTCTTTGCTGGTTGTAAAGCTCTTAAGGAAGCCCTCTTCTTCAACTTCTCCTTTTACTCTTACAAAGAAGAGCGTACCCAACCTTGAAATTATCTTAACTCCGGGAACGGCTTTTTCTTTTTCTTCTTTCAGATCCGGTCCTGGAGGCACGCTTTTTACCAAAAGCGAACCGTATTTTCCTCCCGGCTCTGCGTCTTCTGGAACGGAAATCTCAACTTCCATTTTTATCCTTTCTCCGTGTTCTAGAACAAACTCATCCAGTTCGGGCTTAATGTAGTCTTTCAGGGGATAAGGTCCTCTTTCTTCGCCCAAAAGAACTATGGTTGTTTCAGGATTCATAGAGCCCATAAAGTCCTCTATTTCAATCTTGAACTTCATCTTTTTTCCAAGCCTGTTGGAAATGTAGAGCTCTCTGGTTGCCTTTTCGCCGGGTTCCATCAGCAGTTCGGTTTTTCCCGGTCCCAGAACAAAGTCTCCGGGAGGATCTCCGATAAGACCTAAGTCTTCTACCGTATACGCTTTAGCTTTTAAAGGCAAAGAGCCTAAAGCCAAGAGGAGGGCTATTCCTATAGCGGTTAAACAAATTTTCTTTTTCATTTTGATTTGTAGCTTTCCCCAGTCCGTCAGGACTGTTTATAGCCCTCCTAATTAGCTGTCACAGTAGCTGTAATAGTCGCCTGATAAGTGTCTTCGGTTACTATTCCTCCGGCATTATCAGGATCGCCGTCTGCGTTATAAACTCCTGCCTTAAATTTCACTACCTCGTCCTCTCCCGAAGAATCTGTCTCAGAGTCTCGGTTGATTACAGTGATAGCGTTGGTTCCGTCAAAACCGAACCAGCATTTATCTGCTGTCTGGGTATCCCCTGTGTCGCAGGTGTCAGAACCGTTATCCAGAAAGATTTGATCAGCGTCAGCATCGGTTTCGGGCTCTACTGTAAAGCCGAATTCGGAACTGCTGTCTGCTAAAGTCCAGTCGTAATCGGGGGTTCCCGAGTCAGCTTCTGTATAATCTGCAAAACTGTCTCCCTCGCTATCTCCTACTAAGGCGGGGGCTCCATCGCTTTCTTTAAGGGTCATAGTGAATCCTGCGTTCTCACTTGTCACTACAGTCCAAGTAGCTTCTCCTGTGGCTGTGTCGCTGGTTATACCCGTCATGCTTCCCATGTCAACATTATCTGGAGAAGAAATTGTTATCTCCGAAGTAACAGTCAAAGAAACATTGACAGAATCCTCTGCAGATTCTACTGACTGAGGCTCTAAAAACATAAAAGCTGTCATTAGCACTAAAGCGGTAA
>CAZYOI010000050.1:0-2321 GCA_964648705.1 uncultured Candidatus Saccharibacteria bacterium
CATAAATCTTGTTAAATTACTTATTATTTTTATACAGCTCGACCTTTTTTATTATACTATTATTGTCCTCTCCTCCGCAATAGTCATTTTGTCAATTTATCAACAGAAACTTATAGGGCTTTTATGGCGCCTAAAAACTCCCTCTCTGCGTACTTTGCGGCGCAGCGCGTTGAGGAAGGTTGGAAGGTTTAATATTTGTGCCGCGGGAGGGAGTTGAACCCTCAAGAGCCGAAGCTCATACGATTTTGAGTCGTACGCGTATTCCAGTTCCGCCACCGCGGCTTATTAGTTATTTTAATACTCTTTTTAAATATTGGTTAGAGAGGTCGGAAAAGTAGTCTTGGATTTCTTTTGTAATCTTCTCTCTTTCTTTTTGGTTTTTTGCCAGAATAAAGGGCTTTAAACTTTTCAGATCTTTCATTGATTTGTGGGCTTCGCTTAGGAAGCTACTTTTTTCAAAGCTGACGCCAAATTTCTTCTCTGCCAGCTTCAACAATTTTTCAATTGTATAATTTTCTTTAGCTATAAGAAAGTATAAATCAAAAAGGTCTTTTGGATCGTTGCGGTCAAAAAGGGACATAACTTTGTTTGCGGCTATGTCGTCCAAAGAGTCGATTTGAATCCCCTGCCATTTTTTGCCTTTTTTTATTCTGGGGAAGTCGTAAAAAACAAACTCCAGTCTTAATTTTCCTTTATTTTGGAGGATGAACTCCTGGCGGTCAAAAATTTTCTTTTCTGACACTGAAGGAAGCTTTAACTCTTTTTTTAATGAATTGATAAATCTAACAATCCGGTTGCCTTGGAACTTTTTTTCGCTGAAAAAATCAAGGTCATTTGATTGACGATGATGGAGGTAGTAAAAAGAAAGCAGGGTTCCGCCCGTCCAATAAAAATCCTTCCTTAGGGGAGATTTTTTGAAGAGCTCGAGAACTTTTTTCTGAAGGGGTCTTAATTCAGGCATTTTTTAGATAAACCTCAAGCATTTTTCTTTTTCCCGGATCAAGGCGCTTCTTTAACTTGGGGAAGTATTTTTTGATTATTTCTTTGGTAAGTCCTTTCCAGTCGTCATAGTTTATTTTCCTCTCCAAATACCAAAGCCACTGGGTTTCAGTCTCCGGCCTCCAGTTTTTAGGTATATCGTAATCCCAATTGTAAATGATTTTAGCCATAGAACTTTATCTATTTTACCACAGATTTCTTAAAATCGCAATCTTTATTAGAACACTTTATCTGCTTTCCTTTTTCTACTAGTAAAGATCCGCATTTAGGGCATTTTTCTCCTGTGGGTTTGTCCCATAAGGCGAAGTCGCAGTCGGGGTATCTGCCGCATCCGTAAAATATCTTCCCTTTCTTTGTTCTTTTTTCTGTAAGCTTTCCTTTTTGGCATTTAGGACATTTAATATCCAGATTGTTCTCTTCCAAGGACTCTGTATATTTACACTCCGGGAAGTTGGAGCAGGCGTAGAACCTCCCGTATTTTCCCAGTTTTTCTATTAAAGGAGAGCCGCATTTGGGGCATTTTTTGTCTGTCGGTTTTTCTGCTATGTCTTTTTTGGAAACCTCGTCGTACTTTTCTTCTAGGTTTTTGTTGAAAGGATGATAAAACTCTTCTATTGTTTTCTTCCATTTCCTTTCTCCTTCGGCTACCTTATCCAGTTCTTGCTCCATTTTAGCTGTAAACTGAATGTCTACTATTTTAGGAAAGTGTTCTACTAAAAGATCGTTGACAACAAGTCCTATTTCCGTAGGGGAGAGCCTTCCTTTTTCTTTTTCTACATAATTTCTCTGCTGTATTGTAGAGAGTATGGGAGCGTAGGTTGAAGGCCTTCCTATGCCGTTTTCCTCTAGAGCTTTAATTAAACTTGCCTCTGTGTATCTTGGAGGGGGCTGAGTGAAATGCTGGGAGGGAATAATCTTTATTAGGTCCGGCTTGTCTTTTTCTTTGAGATCCGGTATTTCAGATTCTTTAAAGCTTAGAGGATAGACCTTTAAAAAACCGTCAAACTTTAAAAGCTGTCCTGTCGCCCTGAGAGTGTATTCTTTTGCCTTAATGTCTGCTTTTTTGGAGTCAAATAGGGCAGGGGCCATCTGGGAGGCTGTAAACCTCTGCCAGATAAGTTTGTATAGTTTTGCCTGGTCTTTTTCTAAATTCAGTTTCTCTGGAGTGTTTTTAGGGAAAGTAGGCCTTATAGCTTCATGGGCCTCTTGGGCTTTTCCCTTGGCTTTGAATTTTCTGAACTTCCAGTATTTCTCCCCGTAGGTTTCTGTGATGTATTTTTTGGCTGTATTCAAAGACATTTGAGAAAGATTTAAAGAATCTG
>CAZYOI010000051.1:0-2072 GCA_964648705.1 uncultured Candidatus Saccharibacteria bacterium
ACTCCCTGCTCAGGCACGGGGCCAGATGGATAAAAGAATTGACTCTTGTGGTTACAGATGAAATCCATTTACTTAACGACCCGTCCCGGGGACCCACTCTGGAGATTGTATTGACCAAATTAAGGCAAATGTGCAACGCCCAATTTCTGTCTTTATCGGCAACTATCAGCAATGTGAAGGAATTAGCCGGATGGCTGGACGCCGGATACGTAAAAAGCAGTTACCGCCCGATAAAATTGGTAAAGGGAACCTATCATCCCCATAAATTACATTTGGGAAACAAGAAAAAAATAAAAATAAAGAAAGAAAAAAGAAGCACCATTGCCCTGTGTAAAGACACTCTGAAAAGGGAAAAACAGGCGCTTATTTTCTTAAGCACCCGGAGAAATGCAGAAGCCGAGGCAAACCGGCTAGCCCGTAATTTAAAATTAAGAAATAAGCAACTGGAAAATTTGGCAGAGGAAATAAAAAATACCCTTTTATCTATTAGCCCGAAAGGCACATTCAAGGAAACTGCAGTTTGGCACATGGTTCTAGGATCAAAAAACCCCTTGATTAAAAGCCGTTCAGAAGTTTTTCGAACGGCTTTTTAATTTTTTAGAAAAAGTTTTGTATAATACTATCCTCTTTTTATGTATCTAACCAAACCTTCCTTGCTAATCTTATTAGCCTCTAAAGCTGAAATAGCCTGGAATTTAAATTATACTCGGTGAAGATGTTCTCATCGAGGGTATTAGCCCTACAGAATCTAAAAGTTATACTATAATTAAGAGAAAGAATTAGTTTCTATGCCAAAAATTACTTTCCAATATAATACAAAAAAAGATGCTTGGAGCTGGGTTTCTATAGCTAAAGATAAAGATATTTGGGGTCTTAATTGGAAAGAACAAGTAGTTCACATTCCAGAAGGCCTGTTATCGAAAGTCTTAAAGCTGGACTTTCCAAAGGCTCAAGATATTACCGAAAAACATCTAAGGAACCACCCTCAAAGGAAATATCGCAATCTAGTGATTAAACAAGAATTAGCCACCCTTAGAACCGTCTGGAGCAAGGTTGAGAAAAGATATTTTGATATTCTCTCCAGAATTACCCAACAACCTATCTATAAAGACAATTTTAAATGCTATCTAACAACTGGTTTTATGTGCCCTTACAATGAGAAAGAAAACTGGTTTATGGTCTCAATGTGGCACAGCATTCCCTCCTCTATAACAACAATATGCCATGAGTTGCTGCATCTTCAGTTTCTGCATTACTATAGAAGCTACTTGGAAGAAAAAGGTCTTAACGATAAACAAATAGAGGAACTTAAAGAATCTTTAACTTTTTTACTAAACGAGTCTGAATTTAAAGAGGTTGTTTTAGTTAAAGATAAAGGATATCCAGATCACCAAAAAAGAAGAAAACAATTGAAAGAAATCTGGCAAAAAAACAAAAACTTCAATAAATTTTTAGACGAAAGTATTAAAATTATAAAGAAAGAACAATAAAAATCCTGCAAGAGATTAACTTGCTATATTATTGGTGTGTGTATCTAACATATTTTGAAGATACTAATTGAAAGTATAATTTTTATCTCCAGCAGGATAATAAGGGCTCACAACGGTAAAGTATGGGCAGAATCAGAGGGAAAAGGGAAAGGTTCTGTTTTCTTTGTGGAGTTGCCTGTAAGATAAATATTTTGAATTTAGTTTTGTGGAAGAGGAATTGATTAAAATTCAACCTCCGCTTAAAGTCGTTTTTTCAATTGGATGTTGACAGACATAAGAAGCAACCTCGTATTTATGAATAGAGGCTTAATAGGGAAGGTAATAGTATGAAAAGCCCGAAAAAAACGAAAAGAAATAATTTAGGGCTCTATAACGGCACATACGAGTATTATGCAAGGTTTCGACCTATTATTCCAAAAGAAGTAATTGATATAATTATTAAGCACTTTAATATTAGACCAACCGACAGAATTTTGGATATTGGTTGTGGTACTGGGCAAGTGGTGCTTGCTATGGAAGGCAAGTGCGGCGAAATGGTTTGCCTGGATCCCGATCCGGAAATGTTAAAACAGGCTGAAAAAG
>CAZYOI010000052.1:0-2026 GCA_964648705.1 uncultured Candidatus Saccharibacteria bacterium
CACTCGCCGCGGTCGAAGGTCGCCAGGTCGAACTCGGTACTCAGCATAACGCCCGTTTCGGTGGTGCAGTTGAGTTCGCACTGGCCGCAGAAGATGCACGCATCGTAATGGATGGCGAGCCGGCGGACGGGCGGGTCGGCCTCCGTGTTGTCCACCACGTCGATGCACTGGCTGGGGCAGACCTCGGCGCAGGCCTTGCAGCCGATGCAGTCCTCCTCGTAGTACTTCGGTTTGCCGCGGAAAACCTCCGGCGGCTCATAGGGCTCGGCCGGGAACTTGATGGTGGCCGGTCCGCGGATGAGGGCCTTGACGGCTTCGCCGAGTTCGCGGAGTTTCGGCTTCTTCATTCGTGCGACTCCCTGCCGGCGGCGACGGGTTCTTCCGGATGGCCGGCGCGTTCGGTGCGTTCGGCGGGCGGGCCGGCCGGGTGGACCTCTTCGCCGTAGCGGTCGATGACGCTGCCCTCCCACAGGCGGACGCCGGACTTGTAAGCCCCGCGTGCGATGGCGTGGGCGGCCACGGGGCTGGTGAGCAGAACGAACACGGCGCACAGCAGCGCCTTGATGCTCATCGCCCCCGTCACGGCGTACAGCGCCGTCCCGCCCAGGATCAGGCACGTGCCGAGCGTCACGCACTTGGTGGCGGCCTGGACGCGGTTGTAGACGTCGGGCAGGCGCACCAGGCCGATGCAGCCGAACAGGTCGAACGCGAGCCCGACGGCGATGAGGATTTGCGCGGCCACTTCATTCATTGTACTGCCGCCCTTCCAGGTACTTGGCCAGCGCGATCGTGCCGATGAACGACAGGAGCGCCCACGCGATGGCGATATTCATATAGAACTCCTGTCCCGACAGCAGCGCCATGACGCAGCAGAACCCGACGACCAGCGTGCCGAGGATGTCGATGGCCACCGTCCGGTCCGGCGCGGTCGGGCCGCGCCCGATGCGGAACAGGCACAGAAAGGCCGCCAGCAGCAGCCCGCACGCCACGATGACGAGAAACGTGGTCACTCGAAAATCCTCCTCAGCAGCCGCTCGAACCGCGTGACGATGGCGGCGG
The DNA here is from genome assembly GCA_964648705.1 of uncultured Candidatus Saccharibacteria bacterium. GTDB lineage: Bacteria > Patescibacteriota > Minisyncoccia > Minisyncoccales > GWA2-38-27 > CAZDXV01. Next base: position 1,060 of record CAZYOI010000052.1, read on the forward strand.
TGTGCGCCTCGGTGCCCCGCCCCTCCACGCAAATCCAGTGGATGTACAGGTCCTGGCCCTGAATGTCGACCGTCAGCGTGCCGGGCGTCAGCGTGATGGAGTTGGCGAGGAACGTCTTGGCCATGTCGCTCGCGAGGTCCGTCCGCACGTGCACGATACCGGGCCGGATGGGCACGTCCGGGTGCAGCACGCGGTACGCCACGTCCAGGTTGGCCCGCACGCAGTAAAACAGGAAGTACGGGACGTACACCCCCGTCCAGAACCACCGCCGCGGGTCCAGGGCCTTGTGCGGATTGTCCGGATAGATGTGCGACAACAGCGTCGCCACCATCAGCGAGACCACGACGCCCAGCAGCACGTCGGGCCAGTGGTCGGCCAGCGGCCACGGGGCCACCAGCAGCAGCCACAGGACGAACGTGAACACGATGCAGAGGACCTGTTTCATGGGGTGTGTCCTCCCCTGCCGACGGCTGGCCCGGAGGCCACACCACGTTCGGCGCGGTGGGGCTCCCGCCCCACCGCGCGATTCGGCGCAGTCATATTCGCCGCATCGCGGCGGCCCGGGAGGACCGCCGCGCGGGAATCGTCGCTATCCGCCGCCGCGCGCGAAGGTGCCGGCTCGTCCCGCTCGACGGTAATCATCCGTCCCTCGCGGCCGGCCCGGGCGCCGGCAGTCACGGCCTCGCTGGCGGGCGCCAGGACGCGGTCGCGGACGGCCGGCACGACCATCAGCGAACTCGCGAAGCACAGCACCGCCAGCAGGACCGTGGCCAGGCACATGCCGGCCGGCACCTCGCGGGCACGGGCGGCGGCGTCGGACGGCTCGCCGCCCAGCACGTACCGCTGCACCTTCGCAAACGAGAGGAGCGTCATGAACGAGACGAACACCGTCACGGCCGCCAGTACGTAGAACTCCGCCAGCACGAGCGCCAGGACGATAATCAACTTGCTCCAGAAACCGTTGAGC
>CAZYOI010000053.1:0-1963 GCA_964648705.1 uncultured Candidatus Saccharibacteria bacterium
AAAGGCCAATCAATAAAATAATCCATGGATTTGCCAAAATTATACTTTCCATATTATTTATAACAGTTTAAATTTATTGATTTCTAAACCAAAATCATAACCCAAACTCTCTGCCGCCTTTCTGCATAAAACCATTCTTCTTGTAAATATCTCAAAGTACTCCATTACTTTGACAAACTCTGTGTCAATTTCCAAAGACAAAGTAATCCTCTTTTTCCCTACCTTCAATTCGCTTTTTGTCGTAGCGTAATTGACCCTGTCGTGGATATCAGCTTTTATCTTTTCCATATCCTTTATCAACACGCGGGATCTCTGGACATCCGATTTATCTGCCAAAACAACTACAGCAGAAACAGGGTTTTTGAAGCTGGCCTCCCTTATCCTTTCATCATGAGTTGAAATAGCCTGCATTATGTCAGCCATCTCCGAGGGCTCAAACTCTTTCTGAAAAACCTGATGAAAGAGAAGGGCTGCCAGATAGTTATGGTAATTTCTTCCCAAAAAGTTTCCCATGTCATGACAAAAGCCGGCAATCGAAGCCAGCTCTGCCTTCCTTTTGTCCAGACCTATCTTTTCTCCTATTTCTAAAGCTCTTTCTGAAACAAGAGCGGAATGCCTTAAACCGTGGTCTGTATAAGCCAAATCTGACAGATAGTCCTCTGTCTTCTTTATAAACTTCAGTATTTGAGGATTCTTTTTTACATCGTCCAAACCAAGCATTTTCTGTTATTCTACCCTATTTCCCGAAAAGTTTCCACCCCTAGCTCGTCAGCTCCTCAACCTCTTCTTTCCCTTCTTGGGATTCTTTGGCCTGCTCCTGGTCCTCTTTCATCAGCAGGGCCTCAAACTCGCCTATATGGGTTTTCTCTTCTCTGGCTATATCCATTAAGACCTTCCTGATATTTTCGTTTTCTGTCATAGAAGCCATCTGTTCATAAAAACTGACAGCGTCTAGCTCCGCTATCATGCCGGCCCTCAGAATCTCTTTGTCTAGGTTTTCCTTTTTAACTTTCTCTAAGTTAGTAGGCAATTTAGACAGCATAATTTCTCTAAGTTAAGATATTATCGACCTTTACCTATTATCTCCTCTGCCGGGAAGAGTTCCCCTTTCCTTTCTGGAAAAAAGCTTCTCAATATTAGAAGAAGCTATCTCTTCCAAATCCAAATCAAGCTCTGTGGCAAGCTGGGAGAGATACCACAAAGTATCTCCTATTTCTTTTCCAATTTCCTTTCTGGCTTCATCTGTTATTTTTCCTCCATCGTCTCTTACAATATGCTTTATCTTTTCTACCACCTCTCCTGATTCTCCGGCCAGACCCAAAGTAGGGTAAATAAAGTTGTTGTCTTTATCAGGATAAATGGCTGTCTCTCTGGAAAGCTTTTGGTATTCTTTAAAGTTCATTTATTTCTATAATTTTATTCTTTCTCCTAAAACCTTTTATTATCCTTGCCTTCTTTAAGGGCAGACCCAAAAAAGAAGAAAGAGCTCTTAAAACAGCTCTGTTGGCCATTCCCTTTTCCGGCTTCTCTTTCACTTTGACTTCAAAGCTGTCTTCTGCCGTCCTCAGAACTTCTTCTTTTTTAGCGCAGGGAAAAACTTTAACTTTGCAGAGCATTAAATTCTTCGGGAGTTAAGGACTGCTTTCCATCGCTCTTAGCTCTTTCGGGTTTGTAATGAACCTCCACCATAACGCCGTCAAAGCCCGCTGCCTTAGAAGCTTTGACCATGGGAGAAATTAAACCCCTCCTCCCGGTAGCGTGGGAAGGATCTATAACGACCGGTCTTCCTGTTTTCTTTTTTGCCAGAAAGGCCCCTGCCAAATCCAAAGTAAAACGGGTTTCTTTTTCAAAAGTCCTTATTCCCCTTTCGCATAAAATAACATTATCATTTCCTCCTTTCAGAATGTATTCTAAAGCCCCTATCCATTCTTCAACGGTAGCAGAAATGCCTCTTTTCAAGAAA
>CAZYOI010000054.1:0-1950 GCA_964648705.1 uncultured Candidatus Saccharibacteria bacterium
TATGTGGGGAGCAAAAGGAGAAAGAATCTTTAAAAAGTCCTTAAAGTCCTTTTCTGACAATCCTTTTTTTGAAGCCTCGTTTACAAACTCCATTAAAGAGCTCACAGCTGTATTAAACTTCATCGCTTCAATATCCTCCGATACTTTCTTTATTGTCTTATGAAGAAGTTTTTCAACCTCTAAAGGAGTTTCTTCTTTAATCTCCAATTTCCAAACCTTTTCCAAAAACCTTTCAGCCCCTATTACCCCTTTAGAATCCCAGGGCATCATCTGGTCAAAAGGCCCTATAAACATCTCATAAACCCTTAAAGTGTCAGCTCCGTACTTTTTAACAATATCGTCAGGGTTTATAACGTTGCCTTTTGACTTTGACATTTTAATTCCGCCCTCTCCCAGTATAACGCCGTGAGAAGTTCTCTTTTTATAAGGCTCGGGCCCCAGCTCTTTGGGAACAGCTCCAATATCCCATAAAAACTTGTAGATAAACCGGGAATACAAAAGATGAAGAGTGGTATGCTCCATCCCCCCGTTATACCAGTCAACAGGCATAAACCTTTTCAATTTCTTTGAAGAAGCTAATTCCTTGTCATTATGAGGATCTGGGTATCTTAAATAATACCAGTTAGAGCCCGCCCAGTTAGGCATAACGTCCGTCTCCCTTCTTCCCTTTCCTCCGCACTTGGGACAGAAGGCATTAATCCATTCCTCTGCCTGCTCTAAAGGAGAGTTTCCCTCTTTGTTAGGCTTAAAATCTTTAACCTCGGGCAGGACGACTGGAAGATCTTTTTCTGGCACAGGATTCCATCCGCATTTTGAGCAATAAACCATAGGCGTGGGCTCTCCCCAGTAATGCTGCCTGGAGAATATCCAGTCCCTCAGCTTGTAATGTATTTTCTTTTCAGCTTTGTCTTTAAGCCATTTTGTTATCCTCTCCCTTGCTTTCTCAGAAGCTAAACCGTCAAACCTGCCGGAGTTTTTCAAGGCTCCCTCTCCTTCGTAAGCTTGACCCTCAAAAGAACCGGGCTCTATAACATCGACAATAGGAAGATTATGAGTCTTGGCAAAGTCATAGTCTCTCTGGTCATGAGCCGGAACAGCCATTATAGCTCCCGTGCCGTAGTGAGGCAAAACATAATCTGCCACAAAGACAGGAATCTCTTTTCCATTAACAGGATTTACCGCCTTCACCCCTTTTACTTCAATGCCTGTCTTTTCTATTATCTCGGCTATCCTTTCTCTTTCTGTTTTCTGTTTTGACTTTTTAATGTATTCTTCAACCCTTTCTAAATTCTCTATTTTGTCTTTGAGCTTTAATAAGACGGGGTTCTCCGGAGCTAAAACCAGATAAGTAGCTCCAAAGAGAGTGTCAGGTCTGGTGGTAAAAACGGGAACATCAAAGCCCGAAACTTCAAACTTTATCTCAGCCCCTTCGCTTCTCCCTATCCACTCTTTCTGAAGTATTTTTACTCTTTCCGGATAATCCACTTTGTCCAAATCATCTATCAATCTGTCAGCATACTCTGTAATCTTCAGTATCCACTGCTCTTTCTCCTTCCTTATTACCTTCTCTCCGCACCTCTCGCATTTTCCGTTCACCACTTCCTCGTTTGCCAAACCTATCTTGCAAGAAGGACACCAGTTTATAGGCATTTTGGACTTGTAGGCCAGTCCTTTTTTAAAAAGCTGGACAAATATCCACTGAGTCCATTTGTAATAGGAAGGATCTGTAGTATTTATCTCTCTTGAAAAATCAAATGAAAGGCCTAATCTTTTTTCCTGTTCTTTAAAGTTTTCTGTATTCTTTTCTGTAGCTTTCCTGGGATGAACTCCCGTCTTAATGGCATAATTTTCTGTAGGAAGACCGAAAGCATCCCAGCCCATAGGGAACAAAACGTTAAACCTCTCCATTCTTTTTTTTCTGGCTATCACATCCATTCCGACATAGCTTCT
>CAZYOI010000055.1:0-1914 GCA_964648705.1 uncultured Candidatus Saccharibacteria bacterium
TGAGCAGAAACATTCTTATGAAGAACCCTTGCCTGAATTCTTTTTAATCCAAGCTCTTTAAAACCAAACTTAAGCATAAGAGTTAGAGCTTCTTTTGCTAATCCTTCTCCCCAAAACTTTTTTGAGAGCCAAAAACCAATCTCCGCATTCTTATTCTTGAAGCTTATATCAAAAATATTTATACTGCCTATTAATTCTCCTTTGCTTTTTAACTCTATGCCAAACTCAAAGGCCTTCTTCTTTTGAATATCAGATTGGGTTTTTTTAATAAATCTTCTTGCTTCTTTTAAGCCAAAAGGGGGCTTGGTAACAAAGGTGTACCTTGTTATTGCTTTATCCTTGGAGTTCTTGCTAATAAATTCGGTGTCTGAAAGAGAAAGTTTTCTCAACTTAATTCTTTTGGATTCTAACTTCATACTTATTTATTATAACCTAATAATCCATCTAAAAAAATAGGGAAAATTGAATTTCCCTATTTGATCATTTCGTACTCCCTCAAGACTTTCTGGATATAAGCAAAAAGTCTTTTAAAGTCTTTGCACAAGATATTTTTTCCTTGCCCCAAGTAATACCAGCCGGGGCAACCTCCGTGACAAATATCATACCACTCACACGTTGAACATTTATCCCTCATAGTTTTTAGAAAACGTAGATAACTCCCATATTTCTTTGAAGAATCTGGATCGATTGCCTTCGCCAGCCCCTTTTTTCTAATGTTCCCGAACATAAAAAAGTCTCCGTATCCGTAAGTATTGCAAGCATAAATATCCCCGTTTGATTCAATTACAACACTCCTTGTGCATCTCCCAGCAAACCTACAATCTCTCTGAGGAAAACCCATAAAGGATCTTATTATACTTTCTAAGGGGAGAATCTTGATTTCTCTGTTCCCACTGCTTAGCCAAAGATCAAAAATTTTCATTAAAAAGTCGATGTACAAACGTGGACTGACGCTATACTTAAAAGAAAGGCCATGCCCCGTTTCTATTCCCAAAGCTGGCACAAGATTGACAAGATTAGAAACACCCGCAGATTCAAAAAATCTGAATATTTCTTCTGGGTTAACTGCGCTTTTAGAAGTAATCACAGCGATAATACTGAACTCAATTCCGCTTTCTTTCAAAAATTCTATTCCTCTCACTACATCATCGAAACTCCCTGTCCCATCAGGGTAGCACCTATAACTATCGTGATAACGCTTAGGTCCGTCTAGACTCACCCCAATTTCAAAACTTGCCTTTCTAAAAAATTCCGCCCAGTCACTATCTAACAAAGTAGCGTTAGTCTCAATGGCATTGCGAATTCGTTGATTTTTCTTCTTTAGCTTCTGCTGTAAGGTTACAACACCTTCATAGAATTCTATTCCTGCTAAAGTCGGCTCTCCTCCATGCCAGTAAAAGATTATCTCGCTATTATCGGAATTATAGCCACATACTTCCTTGATAATCATCTCTAAAAGATCTTCATCAATTATATCTCTTCTTCTATCTTGCTCGGCGAAGAAACAATACTTACATCTTAAATTGCAAGCGGTAGTTACCTCCTTGACAATAGGATTTATCTCCATTTTTTCTCTCCTTTCGAAAAAAGAGGGCTCTCCTTCAAAGAAGAGCCCGTTCCTTTAGAACTCGGCATGCCACATCGTCTTCACGGGTCTTCGACTCCCGGAGTCCTTCTCTCCGTCCCTCTTAATGCGACGGAGTACTCCTATTGCTTTGCCTTTCTGCATCTTGGAGCTATCTTTCGCCTGTACTGCTTTCATCTTACTCCTCCTTCTTGCCCGAGTCTCTTGTTAAAGAACCAATACGGTTGTATTTTTGATTTTATTGTTTTAAAATCTTTTGTCAAGTTTTTTAAATACAATATCTTATTTAATACATCTTATCATTTTTATTGTTTTGAGAGAAATAAAAA
>CAZYOI010000056.1:0-1890 GCA_964648705.1 uncultured Candidatus Saccharibacteria bacterium
GAGCTATTTTGGTTACTTCTACAGGCGCCTCTACTCGCATTGAGGGAGCTCGGCTTTCCGATGAAGATATTGAGAAAATGATGCGGGGCATTGATATAAAGAAATTCAGCAATAGGGATAAACAAGAGGTTAGAGGGTATTACGAGCTTCTTGAGAATGTTTTCAACTCTTGGAAAAAGATTGATTTTAACGAAAACATTATTAAGCATTTTCACCAAGAACTTCTTAAATATGTTGAAAAGGATAAAAAGCATAGAGGAGAATACAAGAAAAGGGAAAATAAGGTGCATATGATAGACAGTTCCGGCAAATCAGCGGAGGTGCTTTTCGACACCACTCCCCCTTACTTAACTCCCAAAGAAATGCAGGAATTAGTTGAATGGACCAAAGAGGCATTAAGGGAAGAAAAATTCCATCCTTTGCTTGTTGTAGGTAATTTTTTAGCAGAATTTTTAAAAATCCATCCTTTTGAAGACGGAAACGGAAGACTCAGCCGCGTTCTAACTAATCTTTTGCTTCTTAAGGAAAATTATGAGTATATGCCCTATATCTCCCACGAAAAGCTGATTGAAGATAACAAACCAGAGTATTATCTTGCTCTTCGCAAAAGCCAAAAAACTTTCGGAACCGAAAAGGAAGATATTAATCCTTGGCTGGATTTCTTTTTGACAATATTTTTAAAACAGTCAGAAATGGCTATTAAATTGCTGTCCAAAGAAAATATAGAGAAACTTCTTTCGACAAAGCAATTAGCTGTCTGGCAATTTTTACAAAAAGCCGGAAGAGCTACAACAGGCGAGATTACCAAAGAAACAAAAATTGCCCGTCCAACCGTCAAGCAGGCTATTGATAAGCTTTTAAAATTGAAAAGAATTGAGCGTCTCGGCCAGGGCCGAAGCACCCGTTACAGAATAACTGGTTAGCGTTTTTAGTTAATAAAGTCCTTGAAAGATAGAATAGTTCTTTAAGCTAAAACCTATAGAATCCATCTTGTTATCCTGTACATAAATTAAGAGAATAAGGAAATAAAATATAACTAAACCCTGAAAATATTTTCTATTCCAGCAGAAGCCAATCTTTATCTTCTATTGAAACTTTTGCTACAATCTAAAAATGGACTACAAAATTATCATTTTTTTACTTCTTCTTTTTCTGCCTGCTTTTGTTTCCGCTTCCGTAGTTATAAACGAAATAGCCTGGATGGGAACAGAAGCTTCCTATAACGATGAATGGATAGAATTAAAGAACTTAGGAGAGGAAAAGGTAAATCTCAATGGATGGGTTCTAAAAGCCGAAGACGGCTCCCCTGAAATAGAGCTTGAAGGAGAAATCTCAACCTTCTATTTATTAGAAAGAACAGATGATGAAACGATTCCCGGAGTAAAAGCTGATTTAATTTACACAGGAGCTTTAAGCAACAAAGGAGAAAATCTAAAGCTTATAGATTCTTCTGGAAATACAATAGAAGAAGTTGTTTCTGGCGAAAACTGGCCGGCTGGAGACAATGAAACAAAGCAGACTATGGAAAAAAGCAACGGCTTCTGGCAGACCAGCAAGAAAGCAGGAGGAACACCCAAAGGAGAAAACTCTCAGGGCATCCAACAATCAGAAGAAGCGCTTCCCGCGGAGGACGGATCTCCGCAATCTCAATCCGCAGAGAACGAACCTCTCCCAGCTAAAGATTATCCGGGAGGCATTGTTTTTTCTGAAATCTTGCCCTCTCCCGAAGGACCAGACGCAGAAGAAGAATGGATTGAGATATATAATAATAATGATTTTCAAGTAAATCTCAATCTCTGGCAAATAAGAGACAAAGAAGGAAGGGTAACTACCTTTACTTTTCCAGAAACAATAATCTCTCCAAAAGAATATCTTCTTTTAAAAAGGCCT
>CAZYOI010000057.1:0-1792 GCA_964648705.1 uncultured Candidatus Saccharibacteria bacterium
GCCGCGTCGGCGACGACGTGACCACCCAGTGGGAGATGAACACCGTCGAGAAGGTCGGCCTCCTGAAGATGGACTTCCTGGGCCTGCGGACCCTGTCGACGATGCAGCGGGCGGTGGAACTGGTGCGCGAGCACCGCGGGGTGGAGATCGACCTGGAGACCATCCCCCTGGACGACCCCCAGGTGTACGGCATCTTCCAGCGGGGCGAGACGCGGGGCATCTTCCAGTTCGAGTCCGCCGGCATGCGGGAACTGCTCCGGCGCATCCAGCCCGACCGGCTGGACGACCTCATCGCCGCCAATGCCCTGTACCGCCCCGGGCCGATGGTCATGATCGACGACTTCGTCGAGCGCAAGCACGGGCGGACGACGTTCGGCTACCCGCACCCCGCCCTGGAGGACATCCTCCAGGAAACGCACGGCATCATGGCGTACCAGGAACAGGTGATGCGGATCCTGAACCGCCTGGGCGACCTCCACCTCCGCCGGGCCTACAAACTCATCAAGGCCATCTCGAAGAAAAAACACAAGACCATCGCCGCCGAGAAAGAGACGTTCCTCACCGGCTGTGCCGAACACGGCATGGACGGCGATAAGGCGGCCGACATCTGGGAACTCATCACCCACTTCGGCGGGTACGGCTTCAACAAGAGCCACTCCGCCCGCTACGCCCAGGTGGCGTACCAGACGGCGTACCTGAAGGCGCACTACCCCCTGGAGTTCATGGCGGCCCTGCTGACGTACGAGATGGGCGATTCCGACAAACTCGCCGAATACATGGACGAATGCCGGCGCATGAACATCGAGGTGGCCCCGCCGGACGTGAACGAATCCGGCGCCCACTTCACGGTGGTGGAGGAGAAGATCCGGTTCGGCCTGGCCGCCGTCAAGGGCGTGGGCGAGAAGGCCGTGGAGGCCATCATCGAGGCCCGCCGGCGCCTCGGCGGCCGGTTCGAGTCGCTCTTCGAGTTCTGCGAGCAGGTGGACCTCTCCCACGTGAACCGGAGCACCGTGGAGAGCCTCATCAAGTGCGGGGCGTTCGACTCGACCGGCGCCCGGCGGAGCCAACTGGCGGCCGTTCTGGAGAAGGCCCTTGCCGCCGGCGCCGAGGCCCAGAGCGATTCCCGCAAGGGTCAGATGAACCTGATGGACGCGTTCGAGGCGGCCGCCCTGGCGCCCGAGATTCCCCTGCCCGACCTGCCCGAATGGCCGGAGGAACGCCTCTCCGCCTGCGAAAAGGAGTCGCTGGGCCTGTACGTGCGGCACCATCCGCTGGGGCAGCACGAGGAGACGCTCCGCCACTTCGCCACGGCCGCCAGCGCCGACCTGCCCCACCTGCGGCACGACACGAACGTCGTGGTCGGCGGGCTCATCAAGAGCGTCCGGACGCTGATCACCAAGACCGGCAAGAACGCGGGCTCGAAGATGGCGGTGTTCGACCTGGAGGACCTGGCCGGCACGATCTCCTGCGTCGTCTTTCCGCGCGATTACCGCACCTACGAGCCGCTGCTGGAGGCCGACCGCGTGGTGTTCGTCCGCGGGCAGGTGGACACGGCCCGCGAACAGCCGCAGGTCCGCGTCCAGGAGGTGCTCGACATCGCCGAGGGCCGCCGGCGGCTCGCCTCGGCCCTGGTGCTGCGATTGGACGAGGCCGACACCGACGAACGCGTCATGCGGGCCCTGGCCGACGCCCTGCGGGCCCATCCGGGCACGCTGCCCGTTTACCTGCAGGTGCAGGGCCGCGGCGGGCAGAAGACGCTCATCCGGGCCGGCGAGGCGTTCCACGTGACCAT
>CAZYOI010000058.1:0-1776 GCA_964648705.1 uncultured Candidatus Saccharibacteria bacterium
ATGACAAAAAGAAAAAGAATCAGCCTGATAGCGGTCCTTGCGGCTCTTTTTTTAACAGCAGCGCCTCTGGCTATTTTTTACTCTCTGGGCTGGAGGTTCGACTGGCAGAAAAAAGAAATAACCAAGCCGGGCATATTCTACTTTAAAACCAGGCCAAACTCCGCTCAGGTCTTTATCAACGGAGAAGCAGAAGACAAAACAGACTTCTTTTTCGGCTCCGTAGTTATAGAAAACCTTCTTCCCAAAGAGTACCAAGTAGAGATAAAAAAGAAAAACTATCACAGCTGGAAAAAAAATCTGGAGATAAAAAGGGGCGAGGTAACAGAAGCCAAAAACATCGTTCTGGTTCCTAAAGACCCGAAACTGGAAAAGATCTCCGGTAATATAGAAGCTTTTTATTCTAAAAACGGGGAAATAATCCTGGAAGAGAAAGGATGGAGCCTGAAACTCTATAATCCAGAAAGCGGAGTAAAAAGCCATTTAGCAAAGAAGGAAGACTTCTCAAAAAAACCCTCTCAGGTAGTGGATATATCTTTTTCTCCCGAAAGCTTTTTAATAAAGCTTTTTGAGGAAGAAAGCTTCCAATACTATCTTTTAAAGAAAGAAGAGGACAGAATAATCTCTCTTGATTTTCTCCCAAGCCCGGAGAAGGTCTTCTTCAACCCAAAAGACCGAAACAAGCTCTTCATTGTAAAAGAAGGAGAGCTGAAAGAAGCAGACATTTCCGGAGAAAAGATTTCAAAAGCTCTTTTAAAGGAGATTGTCTCTTTGGAAATCGGAGAAAACAACCTCTTTTACCTTAATTCAGAGGGCTTTGCCTTCCAAAACGACTTCTCCCTTCAAGAAGAAAGAAAGCTTAACCAGAAAGCTTTTCCTCTTAAAAAAGAAACCGAATATTCCTTAAAAGCTTCTCCGCCCTATCTTTTTCTAAAAGAAAGGGAAGCTCTCTACTATTTAAAAGAGGACTCTTTTGAGAAAATATCGGAAAAAGCCGGAGGTTTCAGGCTCTCTCCCGACAAAAAGAAACTTGCCTATTTTAACAACGGAGAACCCTGGATCTATTTTCTAGAAGACACAGAGAGCCTTCCTAAAAGAAAAAAGGGAGATAATATTTTTATCACCCGCTTGTCAGAAAATATTAAAGACCTTTTTTGGTATACAAATCATTATTTGATTTTCAGCACAGAGAAAAACATCAGGGTGGCAGAAACAGACAACAGAGACAGAATAAATGTAGTAACCTTAACCGAGTTTAAAGACCCCCAAATTCTCTGGCAGAATCAAAAACTATACCTCTTATCTGAAAGCAGCTTCTATAGAGCAGAGAGCTTAATCCCCTAAACTCTGTATTTTAGACTTTAAATCCCGCCATTTCATTTCCCCCTCGTCCCCTAAATCGCAGATCTCCCGGTACTCGCAGTATCCGCAGGGCCACTTAGCCGGATACTCCGGTATTCTGGCAGGAATTATATCAGACTCTATCTGGCCTTTAAGCTTTTTTAGGCCTTCTATCATCTCCCCCGTTTTCTCTTTGTCGTATTCTACGACAAACTCTTTCAAATTAAGCTTGTCTTTATCTACATAAAGCAAAATGCCTCTGGGTATTCTGAAATAATGGAGGTAGAGCTGAATTTGGTCAACATTGTCTCTTTTGGGCTCTGCCATCTTCTGGAACATCATGCTGTTCATGCTCTTAATATCTAAAACATAGAGATCTTTCCCGTCAGAAACGATAGCGTCAGCTCTCCCTCTTACCAGTTCCTGGGGAGGAATATC
>CAZYOI010000059.1:0-1525 GCA_964648705.1 uncultured Candidatus Saccharibacteria bacterium
TTCTAAAGCCCCTATCCATTCTTCAACGGTAGCAGAAATGCCTCTTTTCAAGAAAACGGGCTTTCTAATTATACCCAACTCCTTTAATAAAGAATAATTGTACATATTGCGGGCTCCTACCTGCAAAATATCAGCATAAGAAGATACTAATTCTATGTCTCTTGCGTCCATAACCTCTGTTATTACGGGCTTTTCAAACTTCTCTCCTGCTTTTTTCAAAATCTCAAGCCCCTCTCTGCCCAACCCCTGGAAGCTCTCCGGTCTGCTTCTCGGCTTAAAAGCCCCTCCTCTGATAATGTCAATATTGTCTTTAACAGCTTCTATGGTTTTAAAAAGCTGCTCTTCTGACTCCACAGCGCAAGGGCCTCCGAAAACAGCAAAGCCCCTGCCTACCTCCACGTTTTTGATTTTTACTGTCTTCATATTATTTGCTTTGTGTCTTTAATATAGTAAAAAGCGGAAACAGCTCCCAAAACAGCCGTAGATATGGCAAAGTAGAGGGAAATGCCGTAGGTGGTGTAAAATATATCCAAAAGAATCAAGGGAAAAGCAAAGGCCTGCATTACAGTAACAGCTTTCCCTGTAAGCCTTACTTTGGGTATGGGTATCTTCTTTCCGTAAAAGATAAAGACCATCACTAGAAAAGGAAAAACCAGTATCTCCCTGGAAATTATCAAAAAGATCTGGGAGACCTGAAGTCTGGTAGCCGCCTCTGCCAGACCGAATTTCACCAAAACAGCTGTAACAGCCGAGATAAGGAGGATTCTGTCTGCCGTCATGTCAAACTTTTTGCCAAACTCTGTGGTTAAATTCAATCTTCTGGCTATCTGCCCGTCCAAAGCATCCGTAATCATCCCTGCCGCAAAAGCTGTTATAATATAGAAAATATTAAAGTCCGCGAAAATAAAATAAATAACGACAAAAGTAATTATTATTCTGGAAAAAGTTATAAAATTGGGTATATTGAAAATATTTTCTTTTGGCTCTTCACTCATTTTCCAAAAACTTCTTAAAATTATCTAGAGCTTTTCTCCTCATAGAAAAGCTGTTTTTATCTTCCATTTCGGCAAAAGTTCTCTCAAACCCGTCAGGGACAAAGATAGCGTCCCAGCCGAAACCGCCGTCTCCCGAAGCTCTTCTTGCAATAGAGCCCTCTATTCTGCCGGAGAAACCGGTATACTTTTTCCCGTCAAAAAACCCTATTACGGTTTCAGCTGAAGCTCTCCTGTTATCTCCCAAAAGGTCTGCCAGACCCTGCCATCCGATCCTCTCTCCGAAAAACTTAGCCAAAGCCCCGGGTAGGCCGTTCCAAGCGTTGAAATAAAGGGCCGTATCCTCTGTTATAACAGGCTCTCCTGTTTTCTTAAAGGCCTCTCTTGTTTTATACTCTACTACTTTCTCAGCTTCTACAGCCTGTATTTCCTCCAAATCAAGCTCTTTCTGCTCAATCTTTAAACCAAGAATATCTTCGAATTCTTCTGCTTTGTTTCTGTTTCCCGTAGCAAAAATCATATAAGATAGGTTT